>NZ_SELU01000104.1:0-10891 GCF_006861605.1 Pseudanabaena sp. UWO310
CTCTTATAGCAATGAAAGAGATAGTTAGGACAAATCAAAAACCAAATAAATAAAGGCGGCGCTTCGCGCCGCCTTTATTTATTTGGTTTTTATGTCCTAAGTAAAACTTTCACTGCTATAGCTAATTAGATTTCAAGGAATAAGAAAAGATTGCAATTTACTACTACCTTCTTTTCTCAGGAAATTACTAGCAAAAATCAAACGTTTTTTCTCAGGGTTATCGGCTGTCCCAATCACAATGGGTGGATAGTAAATATGGCTATTCATCAAAGTGGGAGTTCGCCATAGCAATTTGCCAGTTTTATCGTCAAAGGCACTGACCCAACTATTGTTGTCAGCAGAACCATAAAAGCCCAAGGTCACATTTTTGATTTCCATATCTTCTATATAAACTTGTCCATCTACCCAAGTTAAAAGTTGAGGCTCATTGTCATAGACACGAGTTACTGTAAATCTGCGTAAGAATCGACCCGTTTCCTTGTCTAAAACCACAAAGCTACCACGAGAGTTCTGTTTAGGTTCCCAGATTAAAACTTCACGATCGCTAACGGCTTTAACTTTGCCAGTAATGACATACGACCATTTTTCCTTACCAGTTTGGAGAGCGATCGCACGAATGCGTCCCGATGGCTGCGTCTTGGTATTACCAAAGACCGAAGTATAGATCGTATCTCCAAAAACATTGGCTGACCATAAGCCATTAGGATCTTGCGGCGCTTCCCAAGTCCAAAGAACTCGACCTGATGCTACATCCATCACCGTAAATTGTTCGAGCCGACCTGCGGTTGTGTTGTGAAAGGAAGGCAACAATAAAATTCCATTCTGTACCACTGGATTGATTGCCTGAATACCAATCAACCCATTAGTTTTAGGAAGTTGGTACGACCAAAGCGTTTTCTCTTTAGTACTACCAAATACCTTTGTTTGATAGTCCGTGAGACTGGAGGTGCTATCATCAATTGGTATAGAATCACCATATACCGCAATATCTTGATGTATCCCCATCAAGCGATCGCGGATACCGCCATCCATATATTCTGCATACTTAAACGATGTTTTAGGAGAACCAGTTTCAGGTTCAAATCCCACAACGCCATTGTCATGACTGGCATAAATAGTTCCATTCTCTAAAATTAACTTGCGACTACCAAGAGTCTGATGAGATGGTAATTTCTGCTGCCACTGCACTTTTCCCGATGCAATATTAACCGCCAATAAATTTGCCGAATAATCCCTTGGCTCTCCACTATAGTTCTGGTTCGCAATTGCAAACACCATCTCACCATTCGTAATCAGTGGGGTGCTCGCTTCTAAATTAGCAGTCCATTCAGGCTGAAGGATTACTTCAGGATTATTTGCATAGGCGACAAGATGTAAACCTAGCAGCAGCACTAAGGAAATCAGAAAGTATTTCCCAAAATTGACCAGTTTTTGAGAATATTGCAATTTAAATTTTGATGATATTACTTGCATAACAGCGATCGCCATATTTGCTCAAGCACCTAAACTTTACAAGTCTATAATTTATATTAAATTCATAAATAAAATCAATTATTAAAGTTAAATCAAGATTAAATCCCTATCGGTGTCCCTTTTGGTAGATTGGAACTTGGGAAATCAGTAGTAATAAATACATTTTTATTTATAAGGATCGGTTCAGAAATATGAGCAGTAAGACCAACCGCGTTGTTGTGATTGGAGTTGCAGGTGATTCTGGTTGTGGGAAATCCACATTTTTAGGAAGACTCAAGGATCTGTTTGGCGAAGAATTTATGACCGTGATTTGTCTAGATGACTATCATAGTCTCGATCGCAAACAGCGAAAGGCAACAGGGATTACTGCTCTCGATCCTCGTGCCAACAATTTTGATCTGATGTACGAGCAAATTAAGGCTCTCAAGGAAGGAAAATCGGTGATGAAGCCGATCTACAACCACGAAACAGGTTTAATCGATCCGCCCGAACTAATCGAGCCCAATAAAGTCATCGTTATCGAAGGCTTGCATCCAATTTATGACGAACGTGTGCGGAAACTGCTTGATTTCAGCATTTATCTCGATCTCAGTAATGAAGTCAAGATCGCTTGGAAAATTCAACGGGACATGGCTGAACGCGGTCATACCCTCAGCGATGTCGTGCAAGCGATCGAATCACGGCGACCAGA
The DNA here is from genome assembly GCF_006861605.1 of Pseudanabaena sp. UWO310. Classification (NCBI taxonomy): domain Bacteria; kingdom Bacillati; phylum Cyanobacteriota; class Cyanophyceae; order Pseudanabaenales; family Pseudanabaenaceae; genus Pseudanabaena; species Pseudanabaena sp. UWO310. The sequence goes on from NZ_SELU01000104.1 coordinate 2,165, forward strand.
CTTTGAAGCTTATATCGATCCCCAAAAAGCCCATGCCGATATCATCATTCAGATTCTACCTACCAATCTCCTTCCCCACGATAGCGAGCAAAAAGTATTGCGCGTGCGTTTGATTCAACGTACTGGAGTTGCGGGATTAGAACCTGCATATCTCTTTGATGAAGGGTCAACAATTTCTTGGATTCCCTGTGGGACAAAACTAACCTGCTCCTATCCTGGCATCAAACTATTTTCGGGTCCCGATAGCTGGCTCGGTCAACCCGTCAGTATTTTGGAAATCGACGGACAATTCGATCGCCTTGAAGAGATGGTCTATATCGAAAATCATCTCAGTAGTACCAATGCCAAGTTTTACGGGGAATTGACGCAACTCCTACTCAAACACCCCGATTATCCAGGTTCTAACAATGGTACGGGTTTGTTGCAAATCATTGTGGGGCTAAAGATGCGGGCAACCTTTGAGAGACTGACACAACCAGTAGAACCCGTCACTGCATAGATCGGCGATCGCATTTATATTTATAGAGTTGCGCCGCTTTGCGCCGCAACTCTATAAAACTTGTCCAAACATAGGCGATACATTGCTACAAAAAGGGGCTACAAAAAGGGACTACTAAACCAAGAGCCAGAATCATCATGATGCTCAAAAAGTAAACGGCGACGGCATAGGTTGACGACTTCAGGAGTGAGGACATAATCCCTGTTCAGACATTGCTGCAAAGTTTGCCGATCGCGATCGCTAATTGTCGAGAGTCGATGCATCCGATCCATCTCTAAAACTTGGGTGAGAGTCTCTAGAGAAATCGGTGGATTTTGTGATTGCAAGCAGCCTTGTAAAATCGATAGTAAATAGGGTAAATGCCCATGACTTTCCAGACATAGACAATCGAGGGTTTCTAAGCGATCAAAGCAATCCGTCACCCTTTCCAACCATTTTTCAGGAGCGATATTCGGCAGCATTCTCGCTAAAACAACTTGACGCAGTAGGTTTAAACTCTCAGGATTAACGACCCCAAGGCGATCGCGGAGTTGCAAGTTGGACAATATAATCGGCGCATTGCCCTTTAAATACTTCTGAAATCTCTGCTGAAATTGCTCGTCACTATGGATAATTGCCAAAAGAGGCATCGTGTAGATTGTGTGACATTGAAACTGCCGTAAATACTTCCCACCTTCACCAAAAATAATTTTGGCTTGTTCGAGAGACAAGCGATCGAGGTTATCAACCAAAACAACCAGTCCCTTCTTCCCTAAATGCTTCAAGCGATCAATCTCCGTTCCCGTGACTTCTTCAATGGCAACAAGTAAGGGGTTTTTGATCCGTGACTCAAAGTAATGTTGTAACTGGCGGCGATGTTGCTCGCTATCTTGTAAAGCTTGCAAAATTCTTTGTAAACGTGGAACATAGGTAGAAATACCAATGGGAGAAGGCAACCGCATCCATTTTTCAATTTCCGAGATCGCATTGGGCAAGTAGGCAAGCGATAACGAATCGCCTTTACTTTCCAGTTGCTGCACGATCGCCGTCAGGATCATCAGCCAAATCTCAGTTAAGCCCACATCATCAATCTGGAGATATTTATCCGCAGCACAGTGAATTACGGCAAACCCTTGCAGCTCTAGCTCATATTTCAACCTTAACAATTCCGTCGATTTACCGCTACCGATATGCCCTGAGAGCAATTGACAGGTTGGTTTGTTGGGAGACAGCGCGATCGCTCTCCGCATTCTTTTGACAACATCATCCCCCTTTGCCGCCGCTAAATCTACATAGTAATGCTCTTCCTTTGGTAAAACGATGGCAAAGCTAGGGTTGCAGGCATGGAGAGATTCTAGGTTTGTCATAATGCATATTATTTATCTTGAAATATCTTGAAATATCTTGAAATATCTTGAGGTTTAATTGAATAATCAAACAAATTCTAATTAAACAAATTCTAATTGAACAAATTCTCGATCGCACATACTCGACACATTTGCCATCGAGATAGTTCCCCCACCAAGGCAGGACGATTGCATCTCGGACATTTTGGCATTTGATTGGTTCTCAGTTTCATCACATCTTGCCAACGTTGAAATGCATCCTTTGCCGTTGCAGGTGGCTTGGGAGTTTCTGGCTGAACAACTTTAAGACTTGGCTTGAGTGGTTTGGATGGGGGCTGGGCAGGTGGTAAGTAACTGGGGTGATCCTCGGTCACAGCTTGACGTTCTTTCGCGATTTCTTTCAACGTCTGTTGTTGTGTCGCCCATTTTGCTGTAGAAAAATGAATATCAGCGATCGCTAAGTTTCCCAAATCGCTAAATAGTGCATTAATCTTCGCCAATATTCTTACCCTTTCAAAGGTCAGCGCTTGCGACCAAATTGAACTTGAGACTGCTACCTGTAAAGTTTTTTGATATACCCCAATCGGACAGGTTTGCAGTGCGACCGATTCACCAACAATATCAGACCATTTTTCAACGATCAACAAATATTGACAGCGTTGCTGCCAACTGGTGCGGGACTGGATACCATGCAAAATATTTGGTAACCCTGTTAGGGACATATCCGTAAACCAAACATATCTTTTGCTTAAGATTAGCAATCATTTTACGCTTTCCGATCCTCAGATTAGCATTTCTATAAACAGCTACTAAGTAGCTAGGCATAAGTAAGCTTAAAACCCAGAAGAGCATACCGCCCGCTGCGCGGGCGGTATGCTCACTGGTTTGGTTTTTTATAGCTACAGTCACTTGAATTAGGACAAATCAAACCCCAAGAATTGACTGGCGGCGTGAAGCGCCGCCAGTCAATTCTTAGGGTGTATGCCCTAGTAGATTTGGCGATCGCTATATAACTGTAGGCGTTTACCTTAGGAAACAGCGATAATATTCACAGTTGATTGTGAGTGAAGATTTTCTATGTTTGAAAATTTATTTAAATCGCCCAAGGCCGATCGCATTCCGAAAGGACAGCGGCTAACCAATGGCTTCCCAATCATGACCTATGGAGATACACCCAATATTCAACGTCAAGATTGGCAATTGCGGGTTTGGGGACTAGCTACAGAGAAAACCTTCACATGGGATGACTTGATGGCAATGCCTCAAACTGAATTTACGGCTGACTTTCACTGCGTCACCACATGGTCAAAACTAGATGTCAAATGGCAAGGGATCAAAGTAACTGACTTTTTAAAATATATCGAAATCGAGCCGCAAGCTTTACATTTAATGGAACATTGTTACGGTGGCTATACCACCAATATTGCGATGGAGGACTTTGTACGGGAAGAAAATTTCTTTGCCCATACGCTTTTTGGTAAGCCTTTACCCGTGGATAATGGCGGTCCCGTACGATTAGTAGTCCCCCATCTTTATGCTTGGAAAAGTGCTAAGTGGCTAAATGGGCTAGAGTTTCTCAACAAAATGCAACTTGGTTTCTGGGAGCGTAATGGCTATCATCATCGTGGCGAACCCTTTGCCGAGGAAAGGTATAGCGCTTTCTAGTCGATTATTTGGAAACCCCAAATTATGAGTGGCGGCGCTTTGCACCGCCACTCATAATTTGGGGTTTTATACCAATTTTTGTGGACTTACCAATCAAGTATTTTCGTAATTAGATCAGGCAGATCGAGGGAATTGAATGGTTTCGTAATTACGCCGCTTATACGTAAGTCATTAAACTGTCGTCTTTCTGAAGTCTGAACCTTCGCAGTTAAAAAAATCACTGGGATTTGTGCAGTGTGGGGATCGGATTGTAGGGCTTTAAAGGTAGCGAGCCCGTCCATATCGGGCATCATCACATCGAGCAGAATAGCGTCAGGCTTTTCATCATCAGCTATTTTCATACATTGCATTCCTGAACTAGCAACTAACACTTCCCAGTCAGCCACCATCTGCATCCCAAACCGTACAACAGTTTGAATACTTTCTTCATCATCAACTACCAAAATCCTCTTGATTGGCATAGTTTTAGCTCATAGGTTGAATAATGGCAGAGTAAACGAAAAAGTACTACCTTTCCCAAGGGTACTCTCAGCCCAAATTTTGCCCTCATGCTGTTCAACGATCTGACGACAGATGGTTAACCCCAAACCCGTGCCACCTTTACGGCGAGAGTCAGAGGAGTCTACTTGCTGGAATCTTTCAAAAATAATTTCCAGTTTGTCATCGGGAATACCCTGACCTTCATCGGAAACGGAAAATAGCACTTCGGCATTCGGTCGATTTTCCGCAGTTAGCCATACTTTACCTTTCACTGCCGAGAATTTAATCGCATTACTAATGAGATTGGTTAGTGCTTGCACAATGTAATCAGAATCCACAAAGATATTGATATCAACTGGCTCAACTACTAAAACTACACCGTGATTCTGCGCCATTGGCTGCATTGCTTCTATTGCCTGAATCATTAAAGTGGAAACATTACAGACCTGTTTCTCCATTTTCACTTCACTAGACTCGATGCGCTGCAAATCAAGGACATTATTGACCAAGCGGACTAGGCGCTCTGTATTGTCATCCGCTATTTCCAGAATTTGCTGCCCTTCTTGTGAAAGAGTTCCTAGTCTTCCCGTTGCTAAAATCTTTAATGCACTATGCATGGAAGTTAAAGGGGTGCGCAATTCATGACTGACAAAGGCGATAAATTCATCTTTTATGCGTTCGATCGCTTTGCGATCGCTAATATCGACAGTTAGTGAAAAAAAACCTTTAACATTTTTATGTTCATCAACATGGGGAATGTGGGTAACTTTCACGGAGCGGGGCGAACCATCTTTTAAGAGAATTTCATTTTCATAGGTCACAGCCTGACCTCTTAGCACTAGCTTCACATGGGACTGCATTCTTGAGTAGCAGTTATCCCCCCAAACGGATTGCATATCACTGCCATAGATTTCTGATAGAGACTTGCCTAGCCAATCTTCATAGGCTTGATTGTTAAATTGATAACATTGGTTCTCATCGACATAGGAAATCAGCACTGGCAAGGCATTAGTAATCAGCCTTAACTGTTCTTCCCTCTGGCGCAGAGCAGTTTCCGCCTGCTTGCGATCGCTAATCTCTTGCTGGAGATTGCGATTGGCTTCCCGTAATTCCGCAGTACGCAATTCGACGATTTCTTCTAAATGCTCTAGAACCTGTGCTTGCGATAGGGCTATACCGATCTGATCGGCAAGTTGCTGCATCAGTTCCATTTCAAAATCTAACCATTGGTAAGGGCGATCGCAATGATGCGCGATTAATAACTGTTTAGGCATAAGTTAATTTTACACTTACACCGCTTTGCACCCAAGCCTTACAGAGTAATCCGAACTCACGTTTTCAAGTAGCTAGGCGCAATTAAATATACAACCCCAAAACCTGTAGCGCACGCTGCGCGTGCGCTACAGGTTTTGGGGTTTGAATTATGCCCAGCCACTTAGGGGATCCCTTTAGGCGATCCCTGCGATCGCGATCACCGCCATTGCAATTTGTTAGTAAGTATAATTACGCAACCATAAAGACGAAAATCACGTCTAGATCTGCGAAAGTCTGGTACGAAATCAAGAGTGAAGGAGCTGAGGAGCAACCGTAATGTCAGTATTTTATTTTGCGCGATTCATTTTCAAATTTTACGCTGGCTCGATCGCTGTTTTAGTTTTGGTAAATGCTCTTTCGACACTTTAAATTAAGAATCTTACTTTGTGGGTTAGAATAAGCCCAAAAACCTATATGTCAAGTAGCTCCAGCGATCGCAAGCAACGGAATTCTCGGCAAAAGCCTCCATCTAAGATCGCACGCTTCTTTAAGTGGCTCGAATGGCGCTTTGCGACACCAGAATTTATTGGGGGAATGTATAGCACCTTTACGATCTTCTTCTTTATGGCGGCAACGAATACGCTGTCGGGGTGGTTGTATGTCATTAGTGGCGTAAGTTTTGCATTGTTAATTGTGGGAGCCGTAATGCCCAAGCGCTTGCTAGCAGAAATGGTGGTAAAGCGATCGCCCATCGATCCTGTAAGTGTCGGTGACGATCTGTGGATGGATTTGACGATTCAAAATACGGGGCGGACTGAGAAAAAGCTGCTCGAAGTCAGCGATATACTGCCAGAAAATCTTTCCAATATTCTGCAACAAGATGTAGTAATTGAGATAATTGCCCCCCTGCAAGAATATCGCTGGAGCTATGAAGCCAAAACTACTAAGCGCGGTATATTTTTATTTAGATCGACGGAAATCGCTACATCTAGTCCTTTGGGACTGTTTCGCAGTCGTCGAGCCTGTCCATCAGGACAAAAGGCGATCGTTTATCCCACGGTAATCCCCCTCGATCGCTGTCCTTTGGTTGACCAGTTAGGACAGGACACCAGCCCCCGTCAATATAGCGACGAACATAACTACAGCAATGCATCGGAAGGCTTAACCAAAACTTTACGTCCATACCGCTGGGGCGATCCGACTAGATTAATCCATTGGCGTACTAGTGCCAAATTTGGGGAATTACGGGTGCGCGAATTGGAAGTAACCCTTGGGGGACAGGAAGTAGCGATCGCCCTCGATAATTCCGCAGGATGGCAGCCTGAAGCCTTTGAGGAAGCGGTAGTAGCCGCAGCTTCTCTCTATTTTTATGCCCAAAAATCCAAGCTAAGCGTGCGCCTATGGACAAATGATACAGGGATAGTCCAAAGCGATCGGGCCGTCTTAGAAACATTAGCTGCGGTGAATATGGCTGACCACTCGGTAACTCCTACCGATATTGTCAAGGATCTTCCCGATCTCCCTGTTGTGTGGATCTCCCACAGTACCGATAGTATTGCCTATTTACCCTTGGGCAGTCGATGGCTACTGTGGCAAGCTTCAGGAAAAGCGACTCCAGTATCGGTTCCCAATCAGCGATCGCTGGGATTAGTAATCGAGACGATATCCGATGCTGATGACTTGAGTTATAAGTCTTTGCGATCGCAACTTCAGGGATATCTCGCCACTTGAATCGCCTGTAGGACATAAACCCCAAGAATTGATTGGCGGCGCTTCGCGCCGCCAATCAATTCTTGGGGTTTGAGCTATAAATTATCGTATAAGTCAGCAATGATGATATTGGAAAATAGCCAACCATCGGGAGAAACTAACATAATCCGTATATCTTCTGAATATTCGACAAACTCGACCCAATGGCGATCGCGATAGCGCTCCAGACATTCACAGGCGCGATCGCATAATTCCCTGCCAAAAGCGGCAATTAGAGCGTTCAGACTTAATCCCTCCGCCAATCGCAATCCCTGCATTAATGTATCCATTAGCTCCTCCGCAGGCGTAATGGTGGGAGCCGTAAAGCCAATTCCCTCTGACTTCCATTGCGCAATAGCATCAAAATAGGGGCGTATCTTGCGGGGGCGATCAATTCTTTGACGGTTAATATAACTAGTTGCCCCCATACCCATGCCGTAAAAGGGTTGATTGTACCAATAGGTCAAATTATGTCGAGCTTGATAGGAAGGCTTCGCATAGTTAGATATTTCGTAATGTTCATACCCCTTAGCAGTCATTAACCGATGGGCAGCAAGATACATCTCGACGGTTAGCGATTCTGAGGGTAATGGTCGATCGCCTGCTTGGTAGCGTTTACCAAATGCCGTCCCTTCCTCAACAATGAGATCGTAAATGGAGAAATGGGTCGGTTGTAAAGCGATCGCCGATCTCAGCGAGTATTCCCAATCTGTCATCGATTGATGGGGAAGTCCAGAAATTAGGTCTAAACTAAAGTTCTCAAACCCAGCTTTTTGAATTGAGTCAACTGCTGCATAGATATCCTCCACCCTATGCCCTCGCCCACAAACATCCAATAATTCCTGCTGAAAAGCCTGTGCGCCAAGACTAATGCGGTTTATCCCTAAACTTCGATATCCTTGTAAACTTTCCGTACCAACAGTTCCCGCATTAGCTTCTAAAGAGATTTCCGCATCGGTAGCGATCGCAAAGTATGTAGCGATCGTTTCTAAGATTTGGGCGACCTGTTGGACGGTTAGTAAAGATGGAGTGCCACCACCAAAAAAGATTGTTTGCAACGTCGCCTCAGGTGGAATCTGCTCGACAGTAAGTATAATTTCTTGACAGAGAACATCAACATATTGCTGTTTCAAATTTTCCCCGCCAGTAGTAATGGCGAAGTCACAGTAAAAACAACGCCTTTTACAAAACGGTATATGTAGATACAGAGATTTAGGAAATATTTGGCTCAAGACGTTTATCAATCACTAGCGAAGTTATCTATTCATTATCACAAACAGCTATCCCCTTTGCTGTAACCAATCCTAACCAAAAAGAGAAGAACGGAACGAAACACCACTCCTCTTTTTGGGGTTTTGAATTTATCCAAACATAATTGACTATTGCAATAGTCAGTTGTAATAGTTCAGTTGCTAGGCGCAATTAAACATAAAAATAAAACCCCAAAACCTGTAGTGCAAGCACAGCGTGCGATATAGGTTTTGATTCTGGGATTTAATTATGCCCAGTTACTTAAGTACGTCAGCATAGTTAAAGTATAAAATCAGAGCCTAGGCTGCCTGCTACACAGGAGAAATAGGCTTTTAGGTTTTCAGTTTATTTATGCTGAGATACTTAGGGACTTGCGATTTAATGAAGTACCAAATATAAAACCAGAATCGGTGGCGCGGCGGAGCCGCGCCACCGATTCTGGCAAATCTGGATTGGTATCTTATTCTCTCGCAAGTCCCTTATTGCTATTTATTGCTATATAAG
>NZ_SELU01000125.1:0-1030 GCF_006861605.1 Pseudanabaena sp. UWO310
TGGGCATGATTATGGTGCTTTGCTTGCTCGTTTATAATTTAGCCCAACGACAACTCAGACTTGCCTTAGCTATCGCTCAGGATACTATTCCTAATCAATTGGGTAAACCCACTAATTCGCCAACTTTGCGTTGGGTCTTTCAATGTTTTATGGCGGTTCATTTAGTTTCTTTTCAGGGAATCACCCAAGTTGTTAATTTGTCTCCTCTTCGCCTTCATATTTTGAAATTCTTTTCTTCAGCCTGCCAACGCTACTATCTCCTCCCTGCGCCTCTTTCATAATTGTTTTTCCACTTCCATTACGAGCGGAATGTGGGATCTAACATTGAGGAAACAAAATGGAAAATCAATTAATTGTAAGAGATCTCAGATCTTGCACCATTCTTGAAAGTGTTAAGTGGGAATGGGTTTAAGAATAATTTCAAAGCCATGACGAGCAGCAATATCGGCACTAATTTGAAGATACCTAAGAAGTCTCAACCAAAGGACAGAAGGGAATAAAACAGAAAGAGTTAAATCACAGGTAGCTTTCCAGTCCAAGATGGGAGGAATTGACCATTGATCAATCCAATGAGCCAAAAGATAAGCAAGCAGGGAGAGGATAAGCCAACGATAAACACCAAGTTTTGTCGATTGCCCAAAACAATGCAAACCAAAGCGATGCTTGATGGTTTTGAAGAAACCCTCAATTGCCCAACGCTTACGCCCCAACATCACCAAATAAGCACCAGAATAAGGATGGGAAGAGAGTACAAAGCGTAACTCACGGTTACTACCAGCTCTTTTGAGCCAGAACCAAGAAATCGTCAAAGGCTGAGTTAGCCCTTCTAGAAAAACTTGTTGTCCACGTTTGCCATGACGATAAAGTTGTTTGACGGTACGTCCATCTTGAAGATGACGATTGTTGAGAGTGTAGAGTATTTTGTGTAAAGTCTGGGATATATACAGAGAGACAATCTAGACACACAACTACTAACACCAAAACAGATGAATATACGCAAAGAACTGCTCGATGAATTGTTGCAAGAATG
>NZ_SELU01000126.1:0-998 GCF_006861605.1 Pseudanabaena sp. UWO310
ATCCCCCCCACCCCCCCTTAAAAAGGGGGGAGAATTTAATTCTTCCCCCTTTTTAAGGGGGATTGAGGGGGATCTCTTAGAGTTTTTGACCGCAGAAAGTAATTCTTAAATGGTTTCTAAGCGCAAATTTCTGTGATTTTGACTTAAGCGATCGCTTTAGCCTTTTCGACAATTGCGGTAAAAGCTTGGGGATCGAGAATGGCAATTTGAGAAAGCATCTTACGATTGATATCAATATTTGCTTTCTTGAGTAGACCTGCAAACTTGCTGTAGCTCAAACCTTGTTGGCGAGCAGCAGCATTGATGCGGGTAATCCAGAGACTACGGAAATCGCGCTTCTTCTTGCGGCGATCGCGGTAGGCATTACGTAGAGCTTTCATTACCTGCTGGTTAGCAGTGCGGAACAGCTTAGAGTGCGATCCGCGAAAGCCCTTGGCTAATTTCAGTACTTTATTGCGGCGCTTTCTAGCTACGTTACCGCGTTTTACTCTCGTCATGGCAGTTAATTCTTATCGTGAAGTCGTTGTATTTATTTAATTTTTTAGGGCGTGTTGCGCCCTAAAAACCTTTAATTAGGCGTAAGGCATCATTGCGCTTACTCTGTCATTATCAGTCTCATCAACTATAGCCATTTGACCCAATCTGCTCTTGCGAACAGTGGGCTTATGCTCTAATAGATGGTTGCGACCAGCGTGGCGGCGAGCAAACTTGCCGCTACCCGTCACCTTGAATCGCTTGGCGGCAGATTTACGAGTTTTGAGCTTAGGCACTTCTTTCTAGTCCAAATTTTTGACCTTTACGAGTGTACCATAATGTCAATCGATATTTTGCATTCGGGATAAAATTCAAATAATCAAGTAATTAAGCATAATTAACAATACTTCGGACAAAATTAGTAAGCAATAGTGCCGTAAGAACAAAGGTCTTGGAATCGAGGATGAGATTTAATTGAAGTAGAATCCAATTCTAACAAGGAAATAAAGCGCTCAAGTAAATGA
>NZ_SELU01000013.1:0-84350 GCF_006861605.1 Pseudanabaena sp. UWO310
TATAAATACATTTGGCGACTGTTATCGATGATTTAAGTCAGCAAACCGCAAATATGAGTGGCGGCGCTTCGCGCCGCCACTCATATTTGCGGTTTTGATTTGTCCTAGCTATCTCTTACGTTGCTAAAGAAAAAAAGATTTTAATCCAGAATAATTTCCATGTATTTTGTGTAAATCAAGCGTAAACCTCTTGGAAATCACTTAAAAATACAAATTATATCTTTTTTATTTACCAATTTATTTAACGACTTATTTAACAAATTTGAGTAGAGCAAACAGCTTAGTACGATTGCATTTCTAGTCGCTCAGCATTATAGCGTTTGTTTCTACTTTATTAATCGTTATGATATTTAACATGGGCGGCAAAAAACTCCCAAGCCAAACAAACCTATAGCTTTTAACCCATGTCATCTATCAATCTTAAAAAGGTATTGCTGAAACCAGAAATATTATCCTTATTAAGGGGAATGACAGCTAATCTCACTTCTGCGATCGCCATTCAAGATCGGGAAGGACAGTTGCTGATCACAGATTTAGGTATGCATGGGGAGATTGCGCATAACAATTCTCATAACAAGGCTCAAAACAACATAGAGGAAAGATACGAAAGCCTAGAATTAGAAAAGGAAGTTAAAAAAATCCCCATTTTATTGGGGGATGAAATATTGGGCTGGGCGATCGGGAAAGAACAGGTCGAACTGGTTGCTGATTTTGCGAGCTATTTTGTCAAGCGTGAATTTGAGCAGAAAACCCTAGTGGCGGATGCTTTAGATAAGTATCGAGAGATTAACCTTCTCTACACGATCACTAGCAAACTATCCACCTGTTTAGATATAAGAGAAATAGGCGATCTCGTCATTGAAGAATCTAGTCGTCTCATCCCTTCAACTAGTGTATCTGTGATGATTTATAAACCACAAACGAATTGCCTAGAAATCATTGCGGCTAAAGGTACTGCGGAATCATTAAATCATGCACAGATCCCTATTGATCGGGGGATTGCGGGGCATGTATTTGCCACAGGCAAAGCTGAATTAGTAAATGATGCGTCCAAAGATCCCCGTTATCTCACCAATGAAAATGAATGCTATGCCCTCATATGTGCGCCAATTATTAACAAGAACAGAACGATCGGGGTCATCAATATTAGTAGTTCTGAAACGGTAAACTATACATCTCAGGAGCTTAAGCTCTTTACGGCGATCGCAAGCCAAGCTTCGGGCGCGATCGAAAATGCTTTCCTGCATGAGAGTAAACTACGGGAACAACGAATTAAAAATAATTTAGAACGTTACCTATCCCCACAGGTAGCGGAGGCAGTAATTAATGAGAAGGAAGAGATATCCTTAAATACGAGTAAACGGAAAATAGCAATGCTATTCTCCGACATTCGGAATTTTACGACTAAGTGTGAGGAACTGGAACCAGAACAACTAGTCACTTATCTGAATGAGTATTTTACGCAGATGGTGGACGTTATTTTCAATCATCAAGGGACGGTGAATAAGTTTGTAGGCGATATGATCGTGGCAATGTTTGGTGCACCTTCAGCGATCGCCGATCGCGAATATTGGGCAATCTCGGCGGCAATCAATATGCAAAAGCGGATTAAGAATTTGCCGATTGAATGGATTCGCGAGAATTTTATTACAGGAATTGGGATTAGTTCGGGAGATGTCATCGTCGGTAATATCGGTTCGCCTCAGCATATGGACTACACAGCGATCGGTGATGAAATGAATATTGCATCGCGATTGCAGGGCTTAGCTAAGGGGGGGCAGATTTTAGTAACGCGCAGTGTTTACGATGCTACCCAATCCAGTTTTGAGTTTCGTGAGTTTGGTACTTTGCCTGTTAAAGGAAAGAAAAATCTAGTAGAAATTTTTGAGGTGATCTATCAAGATTAGTCAATATAGCTACCATCAAATTAACGCCCAAAACAGTGTTGCCGCGCGGAGCGCGGCAACACTGTTTTGGGCATTAATTTTGTCCTAATAAGACTGGCGGCAACTATAGAATGTCAATCAGAATGTCAATCTGTCCTCACCAATAAAAATCTTGATGGGTGCAGGCAAAGAGTACTTTCCTAGATCGCTTTTATAGCTATAGCTAAATAAGTAGAAGAGTGTTGCGGCGCTTTGCGCCGCAACACTCTTCTGGGTTTTGTTTTTGTCCTAACATAAGTGACTACTGCTATAAGTAAACTTAAAACCTAGAAGAGCATACCGCCCGCTGCGCGGGCGGTATGCTCTCTGGTTTTGGTTTTTAATTATGCCGAACCACTTAGGCACACAGACAGTCCTGTAAGTGATACATTAGTCTTGAGATACCTCGCAGGCTTGAAGATGAGTAAAAAACTACTAATTGTTGACGATGAGCCGCACATTCGTATGCTATTAGAGCAAACCTTAGAAGAGCTAGAAGATTATGACGTAGATTTGTTAATCGCCACTAATGGTCAAGAGGCGCTCGAGACGATTCAGAGTGAAAAGCCCGATCTCGTGTTTTTAGATGTCATGATGCCCAAGATGAATGGCTATGAGGTCTGCCAAAAGGTCAAAAGCGATGATAGCTTAAGCGATGTATATATTATTATGTTAACCGCCAAGGGGCAAGAATTCGATCGCAGTCGGGGCGAAGATGTGGGTGCAGATGTCTATATGACAAAGCCCTTCGATCCCGATGAAATCCTAGAAAAATCCTGTGAAATCCTAAGGATAGAGATTAAATGAGCGTAAATTTGACTTGTAAGTTAAGCGATCGCCTGCTTGATAGCAACCAAGGTAGCAGTCAACGTCAGTTAGCGATCTCTGTTTCGGCAAATGCTTCTGTTGATGGTAATAACGCACCACTTAACCTATGTCTTGTGTTAGATCACAGTGGTTCTATGGGCGGTCAGCCCCTTGATACCGTCAAACGTGCGGCAAGGGATTTAGTCGATCGGATGCATTTACAGGATCGAATTAGCGTGATTGGATTTGACCACAAAGCTCATGTGGTAGTCGAAAATCAACTCGTGGATCGAACTGAGTCGATCAAAGAAAAGATTCAATCTCTAAAGGCTTCGGGTGGTACTTGCATTGATGATGGCATCAAGTTGGGTTTGCAGGAAACCAGTAAGGGCAAAGATGGTACGGTGAGTCAGCTTTTTGTGCTGACCGATGGGGAAAACGAGCATGGTGATAACGAACGTTGTTTGCAGTTTTCGCGTCTAGCCACGGAATACAATATGACGCTGCATAGCCTCGGATTTGGGGATAGTTGGAATCAAGATGTGTTAGAGAGAATTGCGGATGCTGGGGGTGGGGCAATGGCATATATTGCCTCTCCTGCGGCGGCGAGTGAAGAATTTCAAAAATTATTAAAACGTGTTCAAGCGATCGGGCTGACCAATGCTCACTTAGTTTTGCAGCTTGCCCCCTATGTCAGATTGGCGGAATTGAAGCCGATCGCTCAAGTTTCCCCTGATACGATCGAGTTACCCTACCAAACTGAGGGTAATGCTATTATCGTGAGGCTCGGCGATCTGATGACCGATGTAGAAAGGGTCGTCCTGTTTAATTTATACATCAGCCCTGCTAGCTATATTGCGGAAAACCCTGTCAACTCAACAATTCCAATTTTGACCGCCCAAGTTCGTTATGATATCCCATCGCTAGCACAGATTAATTCCCTATCCGACCCCATAGCGATCGCGGCGGAACTCGTCCAAGACTTTACACCTCAGCTCGATTCACAGGTGCAGAATCATTTGCTAGCATTGGCTAAATATCGGCAAACACAGCTTGCCGAACAAAAATTGCAACAGGGCGATCGCGCAGGTGCGGCAACAATGTTACAATCTGCTGCTAAAACTGCTTTGCAAATGGGCGATTACAATGCTTCTACAATTCTGCAAAATAACGCAACTCGTCTACAAACTGGTACTGCCCTAAGCGAGTCAGAACGGAAGAAAACCCGCATTGCATCAAAAACTGTACTACAAACACCTCCAAATCCTTAAATTTTTGATAAGTCGCTAGTTCAGAACTTTCCAACTGTCCATCTTAAGTTGCTCTTATGATTACCTGTCCTAACTGCTCTCATGCTAATCCCGACGGAGCCGTAAACTGCGAAGCCTGCTTTACGCCACTGCCCATAGTCAAAAACATAGAATGTCCTAATTGTCATGCAACTGTGTTGTCAGATGCTAAGTTTTGTGGGCATTGTGGATTTAATCTCATGGCAGCAACTGCGACTAATTTGCTCCCGAATGTGAGTCCAGAAAATGCGATCGCCCCTTCTGTCGAGCCATCATCAGAAGGTATGGCAGTACCAGCAGCTCTTAACAATACTTCAAGCTCCCAATCAAGCTCCCAATCAAGCTCTTTAGCTGAGGAAACGACAGAGGGCAATTCTGCGGAAAGTTTTGTGATAAATTCTATTCCTGACACCTCAGCAGTTTCTACTAATCCCCGATTTACTGAGATTGAAGCCTTACTTGAAGCAGAGGCAAATAATCCATCTTCTTTAGGAAAAGCCCCCATGAGTTCGCCCGCGAGCGTTAAAACACAGTTACAGCAATTTGCAGCATCTTTACTCCATGTCCAAACAAATCTCACCATTGAAATTCCTGCCCACTTACCAGTTGTGCATATTGGTAAGCCCAATACGGTAATCCCTCCCGATATTGATGTGTCTGGCTTCCCCGACTCAGATATCGTCTCTCGTATCCATGCAGATATTCGCTCGGATGGCGGATCGTTCTATTTTGAAGATACGGGCAGCTCGAACGGTACTTATATTAATAATCTACCGCTACCTGCGGGCAATCGTCATAAACTTAGGGCAGGCGATCGCATTTCACTGGGTAAAGGTGACAAGGTTAGTTTTGTATTTCAGCTCAGCTCCTAACCAAAAGCTCAATAGATAAGGATGGGCGGCGCGAAGCGCCGCCCATCCTTATCTATTGAAAAGATAGGCAAAGTCTGTCTTCTTTTTTGACTTTCCTGTTTAGATTTGCAGGACTAGACGAATTTTTCCCGTAACTGCGTTCGGCGATCGCCATTCCGTAATGACCTTTTCGAGTTCAGAGGTTATATTTTGTGCTCTTAGGATGGCATCTTGACGATCTGCATTTTGGCGATCTTCTGCATCTTGGCGATCTATAGATATTTTCTGCACCCGATCACCTGAAACATCTAGTTCAAGAGTAATCGTTGTCCCTACCACCGCTACTTTTTGGGATTGGATATAACGGATAAAGGCGGTCGTGATATCGCTGGGTAGCTCCGATTGAATTTGTAAAACCTTGAGATTAGTTGTGGCGATCGCGTTTTCATTAGCAGCCCTTGAAGCCGCCGAGATACTCGGTAATGTCACAGGGGCGGCCGGTGCTGGCTTAGAAATTTCTGCTGCTGAATCCAATCCAGCTTGATTGGGAACTTCTAAACGCCTTGGTTGTTCCCTAGGGGCTATTTTAGCGCTACTCCCCAAAGCGGAGGGGCGATTATCGATACGTTGGCGATTGCTAGTAGCATCAGAACCAACAGCCCCAGAAATATTTGGTTCTGGAGCGATCGCAACTTTATCCATGCTTTCTAAACTTTTCGAGTCGCGATTAGTATCTTTACGATTGGTATCTTTGCGATTGGTATCTTTGAGAGTTGCCGAAGGAACCTCTACCTTCGGCACTGCTCCAGAAACGGAAGGTTGAGAGGGACTACTGGAATGGGAAGGTATGGGAGACGATGGACTCTTCGCCACATTACTAGATTTATCCTCAGGGATAGTTGTGGTTGCGACCCGTTCGGGTTGAGAGGTAGCCGCAATCTGATAGCCACGCTGCTCGCCAAAAGGTGAAGAAATCAAACGAATTGTCCCAATACTAACGCCAACAATAGCGATCGCGCCTGCCACGATTTTGAGCCAGTTGGGATGGAATCGGCGGACTTCTAGCACCAAATTCGGTAAAATCACAAACTCATTCGCACAGAGTTCTAGGCTTTCGTAGAGGTCAAATAATTGGAGAGTCGAAAGTTTTAGCTTTGACAGTTTAGGAACGACGATCGCATGTTCGAGCGTCGTGAAATCATCTTGGGCTAACCAGCGATCGCAGTAGGCAGTAACAGCCTCAATTAAATTAACAATTTGCTGTTGGTTGCCCTCAAGGGCTTTTCTACTTTGAGCGAGTTGTAAACGAAAGCGGAGATTTTGGGCAACAATTTGCGATCGCCATTCCGACAGGGGGGAGCGCTCTGTCCAAATCTCTAACAGGCAGGTCGGTAATTCGTAGCGACGATTCAGATTGTTTGCTTCCGATGAATACATAGGGTTTATGTTTTGAGACTCATGCCAAAGTGGTATATAGGCATGAGGCGAAATACTGGGGAAAGCCTTAGGAAATAGCTTAACTCGGCTGAGCCCTAACAGAGCTACTTAACAGAGCTACTTAATTTATTTCGATTTGACTATTTTAATTCTGATTACTTCTGATTATATACCAATCTTAAATAATTCGTAGAAGCACATTCTGAAGGTATACGCTTCCACCATTTTCCTATTTCACCTACTGCCCAAGATGGATGAATGCCTATGTTTTATACTTACCTTGTCGAAGTCATAGGTTCTTATATGCAAACACGATTACGCCCTTACTTAGCTTCTTTTGGTTTGAGTTTACTAACGATTGGAGGATGTACTTCTCCCATATCGAATCCCCAATACTCTGCTACTCCAACATCTACATCATCCTCGATAGCTCCAACTGTCAAAAGTACAGATAAGCCTCAAGTGAATAATTATTCAAAAGCTTTCATCAAAGACTATACAGATGGATGCGTTTCAGCGATTACAAACATGAAGACGGAGAGTGAGAAAAAAGCTGCTTGTACTTGCGTTCTTGATAAAGCTCAAGAATTTTATACGGAAGGTGAATTTGTTAAAGCTTCACAGACGTTAAATATGGAGAAACAAACTCCTCCTAAACTATTTGAAATCGTGATTTCTTGCGTTAAAAAGTAGGTATATCGATTCTGGTATTTGTGGAAGCTCATACCTTCGTAGCACGCTTCCACAAATACCAGAATCTACCAATGATTTCAGGATTGCTATTGCAAAGAATAGCAACATTAGGCGATCGCAAGATTAATGATCGCAGTAGGAATATAAAGCCCAGAACTTACGGTATACTCCCTCCCCAGTCAAGAAATAGCGGGATGATGAGGGGGCTTCGCCTCGCTATTTCTTGGCTGCGGAGGGATTAAGGTTTCTGTCAAGTAAATAACGATATTTTACAAAAATCCTAAATATCTTTATAAGTATTTAATTCCCGCCAATTCAGGCTATATAAATCATCTACAAAAATATTTTTATAAAATAGCCATTTATGATAAACAACTGATAAATTACTGTTCTTAATGTGTAAGAGAGGCAGAACAATTGTGTCAAAAGATACGTTAGAAACCGAAAATATACCAATGCAGGAACCTATCAGTCTCGAACAGTTTTCCCAAAAGATCCCTAAGTATACGGCACTCAGTTTTGCCCCCATACCGAATTTTATCGAAAAGTCTCGCAGATTGCGCGAGCTTTATGGGGCATCCCAAATCCTTTCCTATTTAAGCTGGAAGATCGTTAGAGCAGCTCAGAACAAAGGTGTTGCAGTGATATTGCCTGCGATCGCTAATGACGATATCGTCCAAGGAATCCCCAGTCACATTTTAGTTATGGGCAATTTCTCTTGTAGCGAAGCTCTTAAAGCCTTGATGGAAGGCTGGGAAGATATTGTGAATACCTGTTATAAATGGTTGCAAGAGAATCTAAACTACGAGCTTCCCGAACTGACAAACTCCACTGAATGGGCAGTGGCTTGGACAAAATGGAAGATGCAACCTTGGCAAATTTTTTGGGGAGATGGTGAGACGATTGAGACCGCTTTACAAGATTTGGAAGCACGTAAGTTGCGCCGCGACTGGGGCGCATCAAAGGAAAGCACTAAGGATTCGAGTCAATTGCCAGATCGATCGCATAATCGATTACATAATCAGTTGCGTAAAGGTACGATCGCCTATACGAACGAGGATAAATTAAGGTTAAGTACCGCAGAAATCAAAAGAATCTATCAATGTATTGCCAAAATTCTCGATCCTGCGAGCAAGGGAAATGATTTCATTCCCCTCAATAAAAGTGAGGGACTAAATATCCTCGAATTAATTAAAAGATTAGTTACCTATGAAGCGATCGCAAAAAAAATCCATCGAGATTTCTATTCGCCAAGATTTCGCGAAATGTTGCTGCGTGACGAGAATCGGGGGGGAACCTACTGGAACGCTTGGTTTATGGGTGATGGAGATAGGGTTAATGCGCGTCTTACCAAGCTGAAGGATAGGGCTAACATCACTCAGTTTAGTCATTCCTTAAGAGCTTGGGGTCAGAATTTTTCCACGGAAGTGGATCGAGGGTTGATGGCATATGTTGGTGGGTATGACTTCCTTGGCGTGATGCATAGAGAACAGGAGATCGCGCAATTAAAGAGTCAGGGCGCAATCGAGTGGTTGATTGATTTACACAATAGTTGGCAACAAGAAAACCTTGGGATTATTCTGAGTGTCGGGTTTGTCTGGGCAGGGCATCTGGTATCTCCAAGGGATATTTTGCGCCATTGTCGAGAAGCGGAAAAATTTGCCAACCACTTTGCCGCAGGACAGCGCGATCGCGTGACGATTCGGATTCTTTTTGACAATGGTCAATACGTTCAATGGACTACCCCTTGGCAATATTTGCAGTGGTTGGCAGATTATCGCGATCGCGATGGTCATAGGGGTAAAGATGCGAATTGGAGCCATAGCTATACTAATTTGCTCCAACTTAAAGCCCAAGATTGGAGTTTGCCAGTACCATCCACACAAACCGATGAAGCGATCGCGTTAAACCTATTTGGTTTATATTTTGGTAGTGATAAGCAAGAAATTCTCTCTCAAGAACGGAGTGCGATCGTTGGCGCAGAGGATTCCCAAGCATTAATTGCATGGATTGAAGGGATAATTCAAGTAGGTTGGCATCTATGCTCGAATATTTAAGTAGCTAGGCATAAGTAAACTTAAAACCTAGAAGAGCGTACCGCCCGCATAGCGGGCGGTACGCTCTCTGGTTTTGGTTTTTAATTATGCCTAGCTACTTAATTTGGAACTATTTTTTTGCATTGCGGTCTGATTTACCAAACTTCGATCTCTCTGTGGAATATAGAAGGCTCGGAGTGTTGTAAGTAGCTAGGCATAACTTAAAACCTAGAAGAGCATACCGCCCGCGCAGCGGGCGGTATGCTCTCTGGTTCTGGTTTTTAATTATGCCGAACTACTTAGTAAAAACCTATAGCTCAGATTACAAGTATGAAACTAGCTGCTATTGTCCTATCAGGAATCCTATGTTTGGGTGTCACTACTTCTATGCCAACTCTATCAGCTTATGCAAGCCCTTCTACTTATAACGATGGAGTTGATGCATTAACCGACGAATTGTGGTGGCAGATCCGCCCAGAGATGCGCGGGTCAAAAATTGATACTGGAGATAGTTTATTTATTCGAGAATGGCAAGCAATTCAACGGGTAGTGAGAGCCAATTCTCGTTCATTTAGTGGTGGATATTGTTTTGATGGCTATTCTGCTTTTTTTGATGGCAATCTGGATCGAGTAGCAGATGTCGTATTTTACGTTCGCTATCCTGCCTTTAGCGATCAAAGAATTCGCCAAGAAGAACAGGGGGCAGCTAGGGTATGGACAGAAATTCGGTTACGCTTGCGAAATCCGAATGGAGTTACTTCCTGCTAAAGAGGCAAAGCCTGTAGAGTACGCATAGCATACTCTACAGGCTTTTGGATTAATATTCCCCTGCCTTGGCGGCCGTATCTTTGAGATTACCAGCAAAGAACATCGGAATAAATTTCTCAACGAAAGAAGATGGATCCTTCTCCCATGCTTTTCTGGCAAGATCGATTCTGGTCTTTTGTAACTCAGGAGAGAACAAAGTCTGGGGAAGCCGATCGACCAAATATTGAGGACGTTGCCAGATGGGAAGAGTATCGACAATCTTCATTAAGTTCTCAACGCGACGCACCTCCGCGCCTGCAAGCACATCCATCCCTGATTCGTAGGCAGCTTGCTCGATCGCAGCATATTTGCGTTTTGCGAGATCCACCTTGGCATGAAGCGCTTCACTCTTCTTACCAATTTCTGCGAGTTTCCGATTGCCCCAGCGCACATGGGCAACCTCTTCAGGCATAATTTTTTCGATGGTTTCACGAATTTTGATGTTTTCAGGCGTTTGCTCTGACTTCTGAAGCGCCCGAATGTGAGCAGCGAAGTATTCACAACCACGCTTTTCGGTGACATTAATGGCGGCTAGAGACTCGATGATGCCATCTTCTGGGCTACCGATAGTTTCGTAACCAATCAAACGCTCAAACTCGTCTATATAGGAAGATCCAGGAGGAGTACCGATATCTTCACCGAGTTCGTAGAGCAGATCGGTCAGCCAGAGTGCATGACGAGCTTCATCGGCAATATGATGAGATAAATCTTTAATTAGATCGCGGGGTTTCCCATCAAGTTTTTCGATTAAATCGGTAAGATCCTTACAGCTTCGTTGCTCGTTGAAACGATAGCGATTGAGGGTTACCATGTGGATGTCACGTTGACGTACCACTCGATCGAGGATATCTTGAGCGCTTAACTGTCCGCGAAGTTTATGGGGATAGGCAACAGTCATTTTAAACCTAGTTTATATATACCAATCTAATTTTAATCTTAATTTGTAAAGAAGTGTGAAGACGAAATTGACATCTACTCCCTACGACTGGCTCGATCGCTCTTTGGATTCAATCCATAAAGCTAATTGGCATCGATCTACCCAAACAATCACTAGTAAAGCAGGGACGATCGCCAAGGTGAATGGACGCGAAATGCTCATGTTTGCCAGTAATAATTATTTGGGATTGGCAGGCGATCGCCGTTTAATTGAAGCGGCGATCGCGGCAACCGAAAAGTATGGCACTGGCACTACGGGATCGCGTTTGGTCACGGGACATCTAGCCCTTCACGAAGAACTGGAATTAGCGATCGCCGATCTAAAAAATACCGAAGCAGCCTTGGTTTTTAGTTCTGGCTATTTGGCAAATTTGGGAACGATATCAGCCATAGTCGGGCAGCGGGACTTAATTTTAGGCGATGCCTACAATCACTCTTGTTTGAAAAAAGGCGCTGTGATGAGTGGTGCTATGGCGATCGATTATCACCATGGCAGTCTGGCAGATCTCTCAGCTAAATTACAGGAGCACCGTTCTAAATATCGCCGTTGTTTAATTACTACGGACAGCGTGTTTAGTATGGATGGCGATCTGGCTCCCTTAAGAGAAATTATGAATTTAGCTGCTACCTATGACTGCATGGTGCTAGTTGATGAGGCTCATGGCACAGGAGTTTTTGGCGATCACGGTGGCGGCGTGACCAATGCCTTGGGGCTAGGCGCGAACTTAATCCAAGTAGGTACTTTGAGCAAAGCTTTGGGTAGCTTGGGCGGCTATGTGGCAGGCTCCGCCAAGTTAATTGATTACCTGCGGAATCGGGCTGCAACTTGGATCTATACAACTGGTTTATCGCCTGCGGATACAGGCGCAGCGATCGCGGCAATTGAGATCGTTAAATCGGAAAGCGCACTGCGGCAGCAACTTTGGCAAAATGTGGCGATGGTCAAACAAGGTTTACAGGCATTGGGGATTCCAGCGATCGCCTTTGATTCGCCGATTGTGGCGATCGAGGTTGGCGATATTGCCACGACAATGGCACAGTCTCAGTATTTACGCGATCGGGGCATCTTTGCCCCTGCCATCCGTCCACCGACAGTTCCTACGGCAAGAATTCGGGTTACTTTAATGGCAACCCATACCCCCAGCCAAATTCAAACATTACTGCAATATTTAGGGCTTGCCGAACAAGAGGTTAAATCCAAAAGATGAGTGACGGCACGAAGTGCCGTCACTCATCTTTTGGGTTTTATACCAATTCCCAAAAGTGTGGCTACACTTTTGGGAATTAAAAACCAAACCCAGTAAGGGTTTTAAAATCACAAAATGGCGTAGCCATTTTGTGATTTGGTATTATAGCTGCCCTAAACAAAGCTTACGTTGCCGTTAATTTTTCTAGGATTTCCGCAGTCCGCAAACCCTGCTTTACCCAAGGCTCAATCGGTTGGATCTTGCTAGTGACACCCAAAATAAAGCGTGTATAGCTCTCTTGCGGAGAATCCAATAGTGCATCCACTTCAGTCTGAGATGACCAATCCGTAGCACAAGCCCGAATATCCTTACCAGCCCAACGGGAAAACCATGCGGCAATGAAGCCCGCCTGTAACTGATGCCAAGGCAATCGACCTGACTGCAAGCCAATTTCGCTTCCTGTTGTTAACACTGAATTTTCCGTAGTCACGACGATCAGACCGTGATGGCGATAGCCAAAGTCGAGGGTGAGATTGCCCATGCCATGCACTGTCCAAAGCTGGCGCATGGTTGCCAAAAACTCCACTGCATTTGTTGCCATGATCGTTTTGCCTTGGTAGGACTCGATCTCACCACGGATATGATCGTAAAAGGAACCACCCCAGCCAAAACCAAAGGTATAAAGCGCCAAAGTACCCGCTTGCCCAGCTTCCGATGCTAAAGCGGTATGGATGCTCCGCAATAAAAAATCGGGCACAGCGACAAGGCGATCGCCTTGCCTTGTTGAGAGTAAACCCGTTGCAGGATCGGACTTAACATAAAATCGAGGGGAAAAATAATTTCCAGGAATTGAATTGAGTATCATCGGGTTAACCATTGGTGGGCGATCACAATGTAGGGCAACAACAAAGCAGCATTTTCTTTCGGCAAATTTTCCATTACGGCTTTTTGCAAAGCTCGATAGACAAAATCATTAACCCTTTGGTTCTTCAGCGCCAACATAATGTTCTGCATCCAATACAACAGACGATCCTTGAGCAATTCCTCATCTTGCAATAGCATTGCTGTAGCACAGTAACGCAACACCAAAGCCATATCGCGCTGGCATTTGCTACCGCCATCCACCGTCACCTTAGCTGCTATATCGGGAGCCGTAGCTTGAATCTGTTGTAGCACCTGTGCGACGATCGCATTTTCTTTCGCTTGAATCAAATCATAGGTTTGACGACGCTGTTGCCAAGAAGCGATCGCCCGATCTAAAGTTCGCAAATCTTCAGGATTGATGTAGGAACCATCGGCTCGATCTAAAACATTTTCTAAGAGAGTAATCATAGTTATAAAAGTTTGATTATAAAAGTTTGATTATAAGTAAGTGGGCTTAATTAAATATAAAACCCTGAAACCTGCGGCGCACGCTGCGCGTGCGCCGCAGGGTATCGCTCTAGAACTAGGCATGGAGGTCGCAAAGCCACGGGACAACCACAAATTACGATTCAGGAAAGTTAACGAGTAAATCCTCCAACAGAGTAAGATCTTCTTCCTTAACGGTTAGAACTTGCTGACTCTCAGCATTCCACTCAATTTGGGCGATTAAATCTTTGGTACTTAAGATTTCCAAATCCTGAATATCTTCTAAGCCTAAGAGAAAAGGAGTTGGTCGCGGCAGTACTCCCAAGGAAACCCTATCTATAGGTTCATGGAAATCTGTAGGACTAGTTAATTGGCTATTTAATTGGCTATTTAATTGGCTGGGCGATTGGCTAGTTACTCGCCCAGTGGCTCGACCAGTTGAGATTTCAGTCGATTGGCGCGAATTAGTCTTGTCTGCATCAGTTCTGAAGATCTTTTGCAGCAATTTCACCAAGGATCGCCATAGTTTTTTCAAGCGATCGAGCCAGCTATTCCGTTGATGAAAACGATTGCGTTTTTTCATCCTATATACCTCCTGCATCCATAGATGGATTGATCCCAGTAATGCTTGAAGAATCCCGATCCAAAAGCCTTTGCTCAATCTCTTGAGCAGTCGCGCCAGAACTCAACCAAAATTCAGCAGCCTTAATCCTCGTCTCAGAACCAATCAAAAATCGGCAGAAATTATTTCCCATGGAATAGCATTGAATTTCAGTACTACTTAAGCCACGATTGAGCATGACCGAAAAGAAACCTGCCAATAGCCCTGCGTAGAGAAAACACACAGGCTTCCCAATATTTCCCATCGATTTTGCCACTGCCGAATCAAATAAATCGATAAAGATAAAACCTTCCCGAATTGAACTGAGATCGACATTCCACTTCCCCCAGCCCTGAGCCGTTAATGGCCACCACCAAGTCTCTAAAGCAAAACTCAGGTTAGATTTACTCACACTGAAATGGTAATCGCGCTCAAACCAAACCTTAAAGTCCTTGGCATCGTTAGTCCCCCAATCTTTACCAATCAGATACATCAGCCATCCTGATGCATCGCCCACCTCATGTTCTAGCCCCTTCAGGAGCGAAACGATAAAATCATCGCTAGCCAATACATATTGATGCTGATTCCAGTCTCTAATTTGTCCCTTGGACTGATCAAATTTAAAAAAAGTATAACGACTATAATGGCAAACTTGAGATAGAGAGTTTAACGAAAAAAGAGATTCTCTATTATTACGAAAAGTTGATTTGGTCATTTACAATTCTCGGATTAACTAGGTATAAACTTTCTATACTATGACTTGCAAGAAATTCAGTGAATACAAATAAATGGGGAATAGCTCTATTTGCTAGCAACGGTAGATTTTTCAGGAGGTAATAAAATTTGACTTAAATCAGTGCTAAACGATGAATCAATTTCTGCCATCTTCTCTAACGCCGATCGCAAAATCAGCTTGCCTTCTTCAACTAATACTTCACCAGTTAAAGGGTGAATTAGATTTTGTTGCGCTCTTTTACCGATTAAGTTTTTTAATTCTCCAATCGAACCAATGTACATCCCTTGAGGAACCTCAATAACGATGCCATCTTGCCAAACTCTTGCTTGACAGGCGAGACGAGAGTTAGCTTTCGATGAAGTGATAAAACTGAGGGTCAGGATTTCCTGTTCGCTTTTGGGGCTGAGTGCATCACCACCATCCCTCACGTACACATGACAGGTTGCACATCTTCCTTGACCACCGCAGGCTTGAAGTACGTTCATTTCCTGTTTCAGTAAAACACTGAGTAAAGTACTCTCGGTTGCAACCTCCACGTCTTGGTTTAATGGTTGTAGTTTGATCTGTTTCACTTAAGTCTTATGGCACTGGAGAAATGAGCTTTGAGACATCGGCAGATAGATTCTTCGCTTGCAGTATCTGCGAAAAGTCCACGATGACTCGTTCGCATTCCTTCAAGAAAGCCCTTACCCATGTTTGGACATCTTGCAATTGAGAAGCAGTTAAGGGTTCAATCTGCTCAGAAATAAAAGGGCAACTGATCTGTCCTTGGTAATCAACTTTCCAATATTCCAACGATGGATGTAAAGCGACTAGACTCTGATGGCTTTTATGCCAATAGTTGCCGATCGCTAAAGGACCTAAATAGCAAGAACTGTACTTAGTTAAGCGGTTTAGAGCGACTAGGGTAGCTTCCCAAGTCAAGGTGTCGATTTTTTCGGCACTGGCTCCCTTGATTTCCCGCCTATGCTTAATAGCATTTTGGAGCGTACCTCTGAGGGTATGGCGAATTAAGGCCTGCTGGAGTAGATGCACATTTTGAGGATGGATGCTCACAACATCATGCACACCGCGTTCGATCGCCCAATCCCGAAAAAAATCGCTGACTTCTCGCTGATCTACCAACAAAATAATCGGCAAGTTATGCCACTGTTTGAGGCAACGGCGGCAAACTTCTAACCAATTTAAATCTTCCAATTTACCCAATAAAATCAGATCGGAGGACTGTTGGCTAACAGTCTGAACTAACTGTTGATAATTGGAACAGAGATCGGAAACCAAACGATTATCTTTTTTGATTTCTTGAAGAACAGCCTGAGATATAGTTGGCTTTGACTCAGCTATAGCAATGTGGATAAGCGGCTTTTGCAGATACTGCTCGCCCACAAATTCTTCAAAAAAAGAATCTGAGTTATTCATTATTAATGTCTGCATTTTATAGCTTTAGATATTTTTATTAAATTTTTATATAATTTTGATTTCAGATTTCGGCTAATGGAAAAAAATTAAAAAAATTAGAATAGCTTGGTCACAAAATCCCCCATCCGAAACATAAAGGTTTTCAATTCTGTAATTAACCAAAATGTTCTATTCCGAGACAATCAGAATAAATTATGATTAATTTATGAGTCATGAAAGATGCTACAGGTAGAGGTTAAGAATAAAAATAAATTTGTTATCAGTCTATAACCTCTTAACTGAGCAACATCTAAAAGTTAAAAAAAATATGTAATTTTTAACACAACCAGCCAAACCACTTCCTTCAGGAGTCGCTGAGTAACCGTTCTAAAATATCTTGGGTAATCAGGTTACCTTCTTGCACTAGCAACTCACTCGTGATGGGATGGTAGATATCGCGTGGAGCCAAGCGGTTTTTTAATCGTGCAAAAATTTGGGCTAATTTTTTATCCGCTTTATTATCTAAATAAAAAACGACTCCATCTTCTAAAACCGAAGTTTGACAGGTCAAACGATAGAGAGCTATATCTCGACGAACATTCTTCAGGGTTGCTTGCTCTAGATTTTCCATCGGACTGAGGCGACTCCCTCCATCAAACACCCTCAGAGCACAAGTGCCACAGATTCCTTGTCCCTGACAAGTTGCGGCTAATTCTACCTTGGCATGTTTAAGCGATCGCCATAATTTATCTTTGGCTGAGACGTTGATCGTAATTCCTAGGGGTTCGAGTTTAATACAAGGCATAGAGCTTAAATTATGGCGAAATCATCCGATGCGGAAAAAAGCTAAAATAAAGAAATTATGGTGGTCATCTTAACCTTTTTAGTGCGTATTTTCTTGCATGGATTTCGCTTCTTTTGAAAATCTCTTTTGAAAATCTTTTTTAGTTCTTCTATTTCTTTTATTTAAACCAGTTGATTTTTTGTGTTTTCTCCAAAGGATTTAGCGATTATCTTCTCAATTGTGGTTGGCGCGATCGCCATTGGTATTTTAATTTATCCATTTTTGATCAAGTGGCAACGCGATCGCCTTAGAATGAAGCCTTTTCCAAGAACTTGGTTAAATATAATTGAGGAGAATCTATCTATTTATCCTAGTTTGACTTCGGGGCAACAAAAGGAACTACAGGGCTATGTACTGGTATTTCTAGCGGAAAAGCAATTTATTGGTTGTAGAGGATTCCAGATTACCGAAGAAGTGAAGGTCACGATCGCCGCGTTTGCCTGTTTATTGTTGTTTGGCGATCGCCAAACCTATTTCCCTAATCTACGTTCGATTCTAGTATATCCCGATGCTTACATCGTCAATGAGCTGGTCATGAGCGATCGCTATATAGTGGAAGAGCGACTTGTTGCTAGATTAGGAGAATCATGGACAAAGGATCAATTAATTCTCTCTTGGGAACAGGTAAAAAGAGATATTCAGAATTGGCAAGATGGAAGGAATGTGGTGTTGCATGAGTTTGCCCATCAACTCGATCAAGAGGATGGACAAGCGGAAGGAGTGCCAATTTTATCAAGAGCTTTGGACTACGCTGCATGGTCAAAAATCATGACCGCCGAATATCTGCAACTATGCGATCGGGTAGAAAATGGGAAAAAGACAGTCCTCGATAGCTACGGTGCGACCAATCCAGCGGAGTTTTTTGCGGTGGCAACGGAGACATTCTTTGAGAAGCCTAAACAGTTAAATCAAAAGCATCCCGATCTCTACGACCTTCTCCAACGCTACTACCACCTAGATCCTCAGCAATGGTAGGATTAAATTTAAAATCGCACGATTCAATCAAATTTCACATAACTTATTATGAGGAATCCATTGCAAGAATCTATAAATTTCAATAAACAAAATGCTGAGAAGCAAGCAGAGCGAAAAAACACACTCGATAAAATTTCAAACGACAATGCGAAATTGAAGGGGGCTGTTGAAAATCAAAAAAAGCACGTCGGAGAAATCCTAAGAAGTAAACAATAACAATACAATTTAATTGATTTCTTTATGTCTAGAAGAGATGATTTACATTTTCCCTTGCGCCGTACCCTTGAAAAAGATGGATGGATAATTACCAGCGATCCCTTGATCTTGGTTCTTGGGCAGACACTTTTAAAAGCTGATTTAGGAGCCGAAAAGCTTTTTACAGCCGAAAAAGAAGGACGTAAAATAGCCGTTGAGATCAAAGATTTTGATGCTCCTTCGGTAATTAGTGAACTAGAGAAAACTATGGGTCAACTTCAACTTTACCAATGGGCCTTAGAAGAACAAGAGCCAGAACGTCAATTGTTTTTGGCTATAAGTCAAGCTGTGTATATTTCACAATTTCAAAAGCCAATTTTTCAGATTGCCATCCAGCGAAGTAAAATTAATTTATTAATCTATGCCCCAGATCAGGAGGTAGTTGTCAAATGGATAACTCACTAAAGTATGTAGATATCCTCAAAAAAACAGTACAGGATGCCACAATCGATCAGCCTAGTCTGCAAGCAATCAAGCTCTACCCAGTCTGTGATGCCGAGTCTGGACATTTTCTAGTTCTTGCGACAGGTTGGGATAAACAGCGCTGGATGGATAGTGTCTTATTTCATGCACGACTTATCGAAAAAGATAACAGCGATCGCCAAGTCATCATCGAAGAAGATAACTTTGAGGAAGGATTAGTGAATACACTCATCGCAGCAGGGATCAAAAAAGAAGACATTGTCACCAGCTGGCAACAAGCGATCACAGTGAATAAATAACCCAATGCCAAACTTTGTAACTCAATCATTACAAGACCTACAGCAACAAGTTCCCATTATTAGCGATAAGGTATTGGTGGATTTGGTGAATGGGATGCAAGTAAATGATGACCTCAGTGGTTATGATGACGCTAAAATGTGTTTAGAGCCGATTTTAAAAACCTTGGCAATAGAGACTGGAAGGCACGATAGCTTAGATTCTCTACAGCAAAAAAACAAACAACTTGCTAATGATCCTCATGTTTATTAAAAAACTTCCGTTTAATACTCTCATTAGCCCAAACTGCAAGAATATTGTTAATATTATTGGGGCGAATACAGCCTCGATCGCGATCTCTAGCAAATCCTATAGTATTAACATCATTTACTAGATTGGCTCTACCAAATTCTCGCATTAAAGTATTCTTTTTAAGCGTCGCCACGATCGCGGCATTTGCGGCTCTCATCGCCATGTATTTAGATCGTGATGAATTGGTTTATGTCAGTCTTGGCATAATATCAGTGATCGTCTTGCCCATTCTCCTACCGCCATTTCTCAGCACGATTGCCAATTCGCCGTTAGGAAAGCATTGGGACATTACCTTGTCCAGTGTTTTAGCTGGAGTGGCAATTCTAACGGCGACTCACGTTACTAAATTTGATACAGCCTTTGCCCAATGGTTTGATAGCCTCAAGTGGGAAGCTTTAGGAGCAGTAGGGCAGATTTTAATTGCGATTTTAGCGGTGTGGGTGGCATGGCGGCAAAATCAGATTTCTGAAAGCTTGACGGGTCAGCAAAATGTCATTACCCAACAGCAAACCATTGATTCCTATTTTCAAGGGATTTCTGACCTCGTACTCGACCCTCAAGGTCAATTGGAAGATTGGCCGCTAGAAAGAGCGATCGCCCAAGCAAGAACTGCCGCCCTATTAGGTGGCTGTGATGCTGACGGACGCGCAAAAATCATCCGCTTCCTATCGAGCGCCAATCTCCTTACCCCCCTGAAACGAGATGGTTTACTTGGTCGTCCCATTCTCGATGGGACTGGCGGCTATGTGGTCGATCTGGCAAATGGAGTGCGGGTCGTTAATTTAGGAATGATGTTAGCGAATCGCGATATTTGCCATACGGATTTGCGAAATGCGGATTTGAGTGGGGCAAACTTGATTAAGACCAATTTTCTGAACTGCGATCTGACGGGGGCAAACTTTGGTGGGGCAGTTTTGGCTAAAGCCAATTTGAGGGGTACGGATCTCAGTCGGGTAAAAATGTTTTATGGCAAGCTCGAAACTGCCTCCCCTCGCGATCGTCAGCATCTGCCTAACTTTGATACGGGTGAATATACTGGCGCAGTTGTCGAAGACGCTGATTTTAGCAAGGCGATCGACCTATCTGAAGAAACTCGCCAGTACCTATGTGCTTGGTGTGGTAAAAAATCTCGCAAAACTATTCCCGGAGGCTGTGAAGATGTACCAAATCGATTGGGGCGCTAGCGTTACGCATTGCCCTAAAGAACAAAGCCAAGCTCCAAGCCCAAATCATCAAACCCAAAATCGGATCTTGGCTCTTGCCTCTTGTCTAACTTTACAGATTGCCGCCTTGGGCATGAGTCCTCTGCTGGTTGCCGCCGAAAGTATATCGCCAAATATCTCGCCAAACACTTCGCCATCGGTTCGGGAAGATAGCCCTGAAGAAGTTTTACGTGCGGAGATCTATACCGATGCCCGATCGCCCATTGATGGTAAACAACTCAGTGCTGCTGAATATACCGAACTCATGGAAAAATTGCGATCGCTCGATAATATCCCCCCCGAAGATTTGGTATCGCCGAAAGTCCGAGAAGTAATTGGGCTATTGAAGTTGCGTAAGTTTCTAAAACAATTTATTCCCTTCGTTCCTTAATATATAACTGCCGATTGAGATTGAAGAATGCGCGTTGCTTCATCGGCAGGAATAGGACGGCTGAATAGATACCCCTGTACAGCATCACAATTATGCGATCGCAAAAATTCTAACTGCTCCTCTCGCTCTACTCCCTCCGCAATTACCCGCAGATTTAGGTTATGAGCCATCGCAATTATAGCCGATGTGATCGCTGCATCATCTCGATTTTGCGGTGTCTCGCGGATAAAGCTCGCATCGATTTTGACCTTGCTCACGGGCAGCAGACGTAAATAACTGAGAGAAGAATAGCCAGTACCAAAATCATCAATCGAGATACTCATCCCTAGGGATTTTAACTTCTTAAGAACAGCAATAGTTGTGCTTTGATCCTGCATCACCAAGCTTTCCGTAATTTCGATCTCTAAATACTGCGGCTCTAAACCAATTTCCGATAGAATCTGCATAACGCGCGTACAAAGATCTGTCACCTGAAATTGCTGAGCCGAGAAATTTACTGCCATCCGAATTGCGGGTAAACCTTGACTTTGCCATAGATAATTTTGCTGACAGGCCGTACATAAAACCCATTCTCCCAAACGGACAATTAGTCCATGCTCCTCGGCAGCAGGAATGAATTGGGTTGGGGGAACCCATCCGAGTTCAGGATGCAGCCAACGAGCTAACGCCTCCATGCAATCAATCTCCCCCGTAACCAAGTTAATTTGCGGTTGATAAAACACCTGAAACTCCGATCGTTCAAGGGCTTGACGAATTCCATTCTCGATCGCCACATATTCTTTTACCTTTGCACCGATCGCATGATTGTAGAGTTGATAATGATTTCTACCGCGTTCTTTCGCACGAAACATTGCCGTATCAGCATTCTTCATCAAGGTTTCTTCATCCATTCCATCGTTAGGATAGAGACTAATGCCAATACTCGTACCAATGTGCAAGGGCGTTTCTTCAACTAAGAAAGGATGTTCAAAGGATTGCAAAATTAATTGAGCAAACTGTTGAATAGATTCTATACTTTGCAATTCAGAGACAAAGATCATAAATTCATCCCCACCCATCCGCGCCAGAAAAGTGCTTTCAAACATACAATCGCTCAATCTTTTGGCAACTTCGATGAGGAGGCGATCGCCTGCGGCATGACCCATCGTATCGTTAACTAACTTAAAGCGATCGAGATCAAGAAACATCACCGCCAGCAATGGAGGAATAGTCTTGATATCAGTAATTTGGTTTCGCTCGATATGAGTTTGTAGTTGTGCCGATGCATTGACCAAAGCGGCACAAAGGCGATCGCGAAATAGAACGCGGTTAGGCAGATCGGTCAAAGAGTCATGGAAAGCCAGATGCTCGATCTCCGCCTTAGCAATTTTGCTGGCGGTAATATCTTCAACTGTTCCTTCAAAGTAAATAATATTACCGATCACATCGCGAACAGCATGGACATTTTCAGAAGTCCAAATAATCGATCTATCCTTGCGATAGACTTGAGATTCAAATTGTTTGACATCTTCCTGTTCTGTCAAAAGTTCAATTAGCTCCAACCGACGTTGAGGATCGACATAGAGTTGCTCTTCGATATTGGTGAGATTAGCAACCAAATCTTCAGGAGATTCATAGCCATAGATTTTGGCGAGCATTGGGTTGGCGATGAGAAATTTCCCATCGGCTGAGGTTTGAAAAATACCTTCAACCGCATTCTCAAAGATGCTGCGATATTTAGCTTCAGCCCGTTTGAGGTCTTCCTGTGCTTGAATTTTTTGGGTGACATCATTGATTAAAATCAATTCACACCTGTGATTTTGATACTCAAGGGTATGCGCCGAAACTTCCACTAAAATCTGGCTACCATCTTTTTTGCGATGCGTCCAAATCTCAGGCACGCTAAAGCCAGTAGATACTTTAGCGATCGCTTCTAAGAGTTTGGGAACATCCTCAACAGGACGAATATCAAGCACCGTCATGGATAAAAACTCTGCCTCAC
The DNA here is from genome assembly GCF_006861605.1 of Pseudanabaena sp. UWO310. Classification (NCBI taxonomy): domain Bacteria; kingdom Bacillati; phylum Cyanobacteriota; class Cyanophyceae; order Pseudanabaenales; family Pseudanabaenaceae; genus Pseudanabaena; species Pseudanabaena sp. UWO310. Next base: position 22,713 of record NZ_SELU01000013.1, read on the forward strand.
TATAGCCATAGTGGTTGATAGCAGCCTGATTGACTGCCAAAAACTCCAGGGTTTCCAGATTATAAATCCACATCGGATGGGGATTATTCTCAAAAAGATAGCGTGTCCGATTTTCAAAATCCTGCTTATTCCGATCTGTCCTTTCCCAATCGGTAATATCTTCAAATCGATTGACAAAATAAGGTTCCTGCGCACCGCTAATATCAAGATCCGTACTTTGGATGACCTGCACAATTTGACCATCTTCGCGAATATAACGTACGTTGAGGTAGCAGCGATCAATTTCCCCCGACAGCAATCTCTCCTTCAGCACATAGTAGGCTGATAAATCGTCAGGATAGCAAATCTGTTCGTAGTTAAGTTCGCGAATTTGTGAGTCGCTATATCCTAGTAACTCACAAAAGGAAATGCTAACGCCAATAATCTGGTCGTCGATGGTTGTCTCAAATACCCCAACCGTACTGCTCTCCATACATTTGGCAATACGCATTAAGTTTCTAAGACGTTCCTGTTTGAGAACCTCTTGATATATGGGATTAAGATATTGATATCTTTCAGTCAAAATTTGTACCTTGACGGGTCATTCAAAATTGCAACTTTAGAGATTTCCCTGTTGAAAAAAAAGACCATAGAAAACCTTAGCTTACCCCATAATTTAATATAATTTTAATATAATATAATCGTTAAAGCCTAGGTAGCTAGGCGCAACTAAGTATAAAAGCTCAAATTATAAAAGCTCAAAAACCTTAGCACAAGTGCCCCATACGCCAATTCTTTGCTCTTTTTTCACTCTTTTTTTTGCTCTTGCCATTAAATATAAGTATCTAGGCATAGTTAAAACCCAACCCCAAAAGCTGTAGCGCACGCTCTACAAGCGCTACAGCTTTTGTGAAAAACAAAACTAGAGAGAGTACCGCCCGCTGCGCGGGCGGTACTCTCTTCTAGGTTTTAAGTTTACTTATACTTAGCACTTATATAGCTACAGTCGCTTGACTTAGGACAAATCAAACCCCAATAATTGACTGGCGGCGCTTCGCGCCGCCAGTCAATTATTGGGGTTTATGTCCTAGTAAAGCGACAGCTATAAGTAGCTGGCTCAAATAAATTTCCATGCCAAATCAATAATTTGCTCCTTAGATAGTGGGACTGGCAACAGTTGAATTTGAGCGCGATCGCTATAATTTTGCAGCCTTCTCGAAATCGCTTCGGTAATTCCACCTTCATTTAAGAAATATGGGAGGACTTGGATTTGTTTAATACCTTGGAGTAGTAATTTTTCTATTTGCGTTTCAATTTTGGGTTCTACTCCCCAATAGGCGGCGATCGCTTGGCTGGGTTTGGCTAAATCCTCAATCACCTGATTCGCTCCAGCGCGACGACTACCATGGGCGATCAAAATTCGACCCTGTATTGCTGGGGTCGGCATTTCGTGAGATGACTCGGTACGATATTTCTCAAATTGTCGCGATAGTAGGTTTGGAATATCTGGATCTGTTCCCAGATAAGGAGTGGTACGAAATGTAAAATCAGAGCCTCGTCCGAGAAATTTTTGCTGTAGGTTATTCTGAGCGATCGCGACTTCGGCGGGAATATCTTCGCTGACATGGACTCCTTCTAATAAAAACAAAGGCAAGACCACCACTTCCGAAATGCCTGCTTGAATAGCTTGCGTTGCAAATACTTCTAATTGCTGAGATAGGGTTAATTCTAATCCTTCAAGACAGCCCCCGCTAATGTAGCGATCGCCAGTTTGCTGATCGCCAGTTTGCCGATGATCTTTATATTCGATATATTCGATGCGAGATTTCGCGACAGCGATGAGATCTTGCAAAGCAATCCACGAACGGCGATCGCTGCTACCGTGGGTTACCAAAAAAAGCGCTCTAGCATTCATCTCATCATACTCGGTATAATTGTAATCAGTAGTTCCGCATAATTAAAACCCAAAATCAGGGATTGCACCGCCCGCGTAACGCGCGGTAAACTCTTCCAGATTTTCAGTTTACTTATGCTTAGCTACTTAATTGTAGTGATCATTATACTGAGTAACGCATATCGAAACTATTTACGGAAAAACCCAAGGGCTAAAGGCGCATCAATTAAAGCAGCTAGATCGTCTGTATCGATCGCGCTTACCGCAAGATAGCCTGACCACTCCCGAACTATCTCAGCGCCTTGCGGCAGTCAGTGCTGAGCTAAAGGAATCTATCTGTATCTATATCAATAGGCGCGGACAGGTGATCCGTGTCGCGATCGGCACGCCCAATCAGACCAAAATTCCACCGCTAGAACTGCCTCGCTATGGTAGCGATCGCTTGAGTGGATTGCGCTGTATTTGTGCCACTCCCGATGTGGAACCTCCAAATCTCAACGACTTAACGGCGATGTTGATGCAGCGTCTCGATGCATTGGTGATTCTACCAGTCAATCTCAAGGGTTATGCCGAACGGGGATATTTAGCCCATTTATTGCCAGCTACCGAAGCGGAGTTACCCGAACAGCAGAATGCTTGGCGCGTATCCAAGCCCATGACCTTAGAGGCGATCGCTAAGCAGGACTTCTTAGAGTTAGTAGAAGGGCTAGAAGAGGAATTTAGTCGCAATTTTGCAGGTCGAGCCACCGATGACGATCGCGATCGCGTCATGTTAGTGGGATTAATGGCTCAAAAAGAAAAATCTGACTCGATGCCCTTTGCGATGATCGAACTCGGTCAACTGGTGGAAAGTGCGGGGGGAACTGTCCTCGACGCACTGTGGCAGAAGCGCGAACGTCCTCATCCTCAGACGGTTCTCGGTGAAGGTAAAGTCTTAGAACTCGCGATCGCCGCTCAAACAAAGGGGGCAAATCTCGTGGTTTTCGATCGCGAACTAACGGCTTCACAAACTCGCAACCTCGAAAGGGTGATCGGTTTGCGCGTAAGCGATCGCACCGAAGTGATTCTGGATATTTTTGCCCAACGCGCCCAGTCATCGGAAGGAAAATTGCAAGTCGAGCTAGCGCAGCTCGAATATCGCTTGCCACGGCTCGCAGGGCACGGACAGGCTCTATCAAGGCTTGGCGGTGGGATTGGCACGCGCGGTCCGGGAGAAACCAAGTTAGAAACCGATCGCCGCACGATCCAAAAGCGGATTACATTTCTGCAACAGCAAGTAAATCATTTACAGGCGCAGCGATCGCGCATTCGCCAAAAGCGGGTCGATCGCGAAGTGCCGACGGTTGCGATCGTGGGTTACACCAATGCAGGCAAATCAACCCTGTTGAATGCCATGACCAGAGCCGATGTATATGCCGCTAACAAGCTTTTTGCCACCCTCGATCCGACGACACGCCGCCTCAATCTGCTCGGCGAAGACGAACAAATGCATACGGTGCTACTTACCGACACCGTAGGATTCATCCACGAACTGCCCAAATCCTTGGTTGATGCTTTTCGGGCTACCCTTGAAGAAGTATCGGAAGCCGATGTATTGGTGCACCTTGTTGATGCATCCCATTCTGCTTGGGAAGCTCAACTCAAAGCAGTGGATAAAATCCTAAAGGATATGCCGATCGCCGTTGGACCGATTCTATTAGTCTTCAATAAAATCGATGCAGTTGATGACCCTAACGCTATTTTAGAGAAATATCCTGAGGCGATCGCCATCTCAGCCCTCAAACGGGAAGGCTTCGAGCAAATGAGTAAGTCTTTGTTCAAAATGATTGAATATGCGATCGGCACATTAGCTTAAGCGAGGGGTCTACCCATACATCACCTCCTCTTCAAAAACAGAGAGCGTACCGCCCGCTACGCGGGCGGTACGCTCTCTGTTTTTGGTTTTTAATTATGCTGAACTACTTACCAATTCACGAAAGTGTGACAACGATTTTGTGAATTACAGCGCTTTGCGCTCAAATCCAAACCAAGAAACTTTTTGAAAGTGTTGCAAAGCAACACTTTCAAAAAGTTTCTTGTGGTTCGTTTGATCGAAAATTGCTGTAAACACCAAACCCAGTAAGGTTTTAAGGTTCCCAAAATGGCATTGCCATTTTGGGAATTGGTATTACTGAGATTTATCCAAGTCAGTGGGAATCTGGATATAAAATTCTGTTCCTTTGCCTATAGTGGAATGGCAAGTTAGCTTGCCATTATGCTTTTCTGTAATTATTTGATAACTGATTGCCATTCCCATTCCCGTTCCTTTGCCTACTGGTTTAGTAGTAAAAAACGGATCGAAGATTTGCCGCTGGATCTCTTCAGGAATACCATTGCCATTATCAGCGATCGCAATCTCCACAAAGCAATCATCTATAAGTCTAGTCCGAATCGTAATACAGGGCTGTCGATCCCAATTATCATCTTTAAAATGGTAATTTATTTCCTCTAAAGCATCGATCGCATTAGCAAGGATATTCATAAATACCTGATTCAATTGTCCCGCAAAACAATTAACTTCGGCGATATTTCCATACATTTTGACAACTTTGATTTCAGGACGTTTATTTTGCGACTTGAGACGATGCTGCAAAATCATCAATGTATTATCAATCCCTAGATGTAGATCGACAGGTTTAAACTCTGCTTCGTCCAGTCGTGAAAAACTACGCAACGACAGCACAATTGATCGAATCCGATCAGACCCCACTTGCATTGACTGAAGGATCTTGGCAAGATCATCAATAAGGAATTCCAGATCGATATCCTCTATCTGAGCCTGTAGTGATTGTGGAGGATTGGGATAATGCTGTTGATAAGCATTCAACAAATGTATGAGGTCTTGAGTATGTTGGTTCGCATAAGTTAAGTTGCCATGGATAAAGTTGACTGGATTATTGATCTCATGGGCGACCCCAGCCACCAACTGCCCCAATGACGACATCTTTTCGCCTTGAATCAATTGTAATTGAGTCTCCTTAAGCTGTTGTAGGGTTGCTTGGAGATCGGTATTTTTCTGCTGAAATTCTTCCGTGCGTTTCAGCACCTGTTGTTCAAGCGTTTGATTATAGATTTCTAACTGCTGCTTACTCTCTTGCTGCTCAATGAGAAGCTGTCTCACCTGTGCAATTAACTGATTTAAAGAAATCGCAACCACACCCACCTCATCATGAGTGAGTACTGGCACTTGCAAGGTAAAGTTAGCATCTCGCGTCACCCTTTTAGCAACTTGAGAAACTGCTTTCAAGGGGCGAGCAATTGCATTGGCGATCAACCCACCAATGATTGCTACCATAATCGCTTCCAACAAAAATATCATCCCAAAACGAAGCCATAGCAAATCCTTTGCCGCATCTAGTTGGGTAACTGGGTAGAGAGCAATCACAGAAAGAGATTGACTTACTCCATTAAAAGATCCACTTTTCGCTAAATATCGTTGGCGATCAATAGTCAGTTGCTGCGTAGACAAATCGGTGATTGTCAATGACTTTGACGCAGGAACTGAAGGTAGAGTTGAGGCTATTACTTTCCCATTTTTATGCACAATTAAATGCTTAGAAGAACCTGAAGCAAACTTCTTTAACAGTTGATTATCTAGTGATTGTGCAATAATCATGCCGCCAAGTAGCCCCTCTGAGGACTTGATCGGATGGATGAATGCTTGCAGGATTTGTTGTCCTCCTTCGACATCAAGTAGATCGGCAAAACCTGCTCCACGGCTGACACTGTTAACAATAGATGCATCTAAGATCTTGACTTCACCCAATTCAGATGAACGCGCCTCCATGAGAGTATTACCCTTAAGATCAACCACTTTAATCAAGTCTAAATTCAGTATCGTTCTAATTGGCAGGAGGATTTTCAAGAGAGCTGCGCGATCGCGGCGCTCAACTGCTAAGCGGACAGATTCGCGATCAGCAATCAGTTTGAGTTGACTTTCTAAATTTATTTGTTCGTACTGAAAATCTCGCTCGATCCGTTCAGAAAATCGGTTGACTTCTTCACTTAAGTTTTGCTCAAGGTTGTTAGCAAACCAATTTCCCACCGCAAATAAGCCAACCATCAATACAGTGAGACAGACAATTAGAAAGGGAAAGACAATCTTTTGACTGAGATTTAGTTTTGACCAGAATTTTTGCATAGGAGCTATGGTTCTACCTTGATGACAGAATAGACTTTGCCTTTACCAACTGCTATAACACTGTTCAGCCATCAATCTCTGAACGAACTGAGAATTTATACCAGTTCACGAAAGTGTAATAACACTTTTGTGAATTAAAAGCTAGACCCAGTAAGGTTTTTTAAAACTAAAAATGGCTATGCCATTTTTAGTTTTGGTATTACTTATTGGCAATTGTCTTGGGAACAACAAATCCCATCCCTTGAAGAAGTTGAGATGCTTCTGGACTAAAAATAAAGTCAATAAACTTCTGGGTCGCAGGTTTAGGCGTTTTATGCCAAACAATACCCAAATGTCGTACCATCGGGTATTTTCCCTTGGCAAAGCTATTAGTAGTAGGAGTAGCATCATTTAAGCTCAAGCGATTTACGGGCAATTTTTCATTTAGGGAAGTCGCTAGAGAAAAAGCTCCGATTGAATAGGGAGTACTTTTGAGGGTATCAATTAATTCTCCTTCCTTACTCAAAACGACTGCTTTATCTGTAGTTTTATCCTTTCCTAGGTAGTATTTGCGGAGTAGTTTTTTTGCTGATTCATCTTCAGGTCTATCCAATAATACGATCGCTGCATCATCCCCTCCCAATTCCTTCCAGTTGGTAATTTCTCCTTTATAGATCGCTTTGAGTTGAGCGGTACTCAGATTGGTAACCCCCTTAACACTTTTGTGCGTAGCCACTGTCAAGAGATCTTGAGCAACTTCACGATATTGAATTTTACCATTATCCTCCTCAGGTGTAAGCTTGTGGCTACTGCCCACAACATCCACGATATCGTTTTTTAAAGCCGCAATTGCTCCTTCAGATTGGGAATTAGTAGAAATAAATTCGACTTTGGCATCTGGATATTTGGCTTCATAAGCTTTTGCCAAAAGAGTTAAAATTTTGACAGTTGAACTAGAACCAGCAAACTTTACCACCGTTTGTTTTTGAGAGTTAGTTGGGCTGTCCAGAGAAACCGAACTAGTAGGATTGGAGTTAGAGACAGAACAACTGTAAGTGCTAAGAAGGGTCATCAGAATGACTATTGGCAACGTAATTTCTCTCATGAATTAATTCCGAATTTAACAAATATTGTCGTTTCCCATAAAATGCGTCTAGCCATACTTTAGTTTGTACTTACTGGCATCGAGTAGATTTTTTTACTTTAATTAACTTTAATTAATAGATCAAACTGATTTATATAAGACAAAAAACTAGTTTTTATTAAAAAACCCAAAATTACGCAAAAACACCATAGAAAATTCATTTTACCAGCTCATTTTATTACAGTAATAATTGATGAATTACCCCCCGTTATTTCCACTTAATATTTTAAGAGGATGTTGAGGAATAAAACCTTTTATACCTAGCTACTTATTACTGGAATTTTTCCAAGTCTATAGGAATGTGAATATAAAATTCTGTTCCTTTGCCTATGGTGGAATGGCAAGTTAACTTGCCATTATGCTTTTCTGTAATTATTTGATAACTGATTGCCATTCCCATCCCCGTTCCTTTACCTACTGGTTTAGTAGTAAAAAAAGGATCGAAAATTTGCTTCTGGATCTCTTCAGGAATACCGTTACCATTATCAGCGATCGCAATCTCCACAAAGCAATCATCTATCACTCTAGTCTGAATTTTGATATAGGGCGATCGCCCCCAATTATCTCCTTTAAGCTCTCTTTTGAGGTCGCTTTTGGGATCGCTTTTGGGATCGCTTTTAGGATGATAGTTTACTTCCTCTAAGGCATCGATGGCATTTGCCAAAATATTGACAAATACTTGATTCATCTGTCCAGCGTAACAATTAATTAAAGGAAGATCGCCATATTGCTTAATAATTTGAATGGGATTAGACCTAGACTTAGACCTCAGTCGATGTTCAAGAATCATTAAAGTATTGTCAATGCCTTTGTGAATATTGACCTGCTTAAATTCAGCCTCATCCATATGTGAAAAGTTTTTCAGCGACTGCACGATCCCTTGAATCCGACTCGTTCCCACCACCATCGAATTAATGATTTGAGGCAAATCCTGCTTGATAAACTCTAACTCAATTTCTTCAGCAAGGTTTTCCATTTCAGGGATTCCTTGGAGATAATTTTGTTGGGTTAGTTTCGTAAAGTTTAAAATTTTCGCGATGTAGTCTTTTAAATAACTAAGATTGCCATGAATAAAGTTAACAGGATTATTAATCTCATGAGCGACACCTGCGATTAACCTACCTAAGGAAGACATTTTTTCAGATTGAACTATATGAATCTGAGCCTTTTTTAGATTGATTAAAGTTTCTTCTAATTCAATATTAGCTTTGGTCAGTTCAGCAGTGCGATCGGCAACCTGTCCTTCAACGGTTTTGAGTAAATCCTGTAACTGCTTGTTCGCTTGTAAAAGTTCCTCCGAACTCAGTTCTAAAGAGCGCTCGACAATCCGATGATCATCATCATATTGACAATACGCAGTATCGATATCATGTAAAAATCCCTGCCATTCTGAGGGCAACGAATCGATACTGCCAAAATGTTTTTTGATCTGACGCTGAAGTAAGCGGTGCATTGGATTTAATAAAAAGCTACTGCTCAGAAAAGGTGGTAATGGTCATTGTTTGATTATGGAGTTCGCAGCGCTCTCCTATAGAAGTGGGAGCCATCTCTCCATAGGAATAAAAACCTGTCAGAACTGTTGATTGTCCCATGACTTCTCTTACGCCATCGACTTCTTCTTCGATGCGTTGCTTTAGTACCAATTTGCGCCCAACACAGCTAATTAAAATGGCTAGGTCAGGTGAGCCTTCTGCCCAATGGCTGATACTAGTTTGAGCTGCCCCAATCGCCCCATCGACAAGACGCTCGAAGTTAGTTTGCATTAATTGGACAACGCTTCCCTCTGGAATGTCTCCTGCAAACGTCAGACTTTGTTCTGCTTCATCAATGGATAAAATCGTGCGTACTACTGAGCGATCGCCTTCCGCATTGTAAAGACTCAGAGGGAATAATAATCCCGATGCTGGCAGTCCAACGGCATGATCGCCCAGATATTTTTTATATAGTTCTAGGGCAGATAAGCCATCCAGCTCATAGAGAATATTACCTTGAGATTTGGTGACTACACGTTTAGAACCAAAGGTTGCCCATCCTCCCAAAGAGCCATAACCAATTTTAATGCGATCGCCATAGATCCCGATCGCGGCAACTATTTCTTTCTCTAACAATCCATTCCAGAGAATGAGCGTTTCGGCAAATCTCGATCCATCCCCTGCCAAACCTCCCGTAACCGTAACCTGCTCTGGTAATTGCGATCGCAAGCCTGAGATGAGATCACTACCATTAACGATTAACCCATCCGATAGAACAAAGAGATGAACTAAATCCTCTTTTGGAAAGCTCTCAGCCAGTTTTGCACCTATTGCAAAACTATCGGCAGTCTTGGTAATGGGTAAATAATTTCCTTTGATCTGAGTATGCTCAAACTCTATCGTGGTAACTACAATCGTATCATCGGTAACTTGAGTATCACAAATCTCACCTGCCGTAGAACAGCCAATAATCGTAGCATTTGGGTAAATCTGTCTGAAATATTGAGGATAATTCTCAGTTTTAAGAATATCTGTTCCACCAAACACTAGTACTAAATGAGCTGATTGATTGCGATTAGGAGAGTTCGGTTCCCATCCTTGATTTACCGTCCATCTACATTGTTCGATTTTCATATTCGATGTTCATAGTTATTTCTAAGGACTATAGAAAGAGGGCAATAGTTTGTATTTGGAATTTACTAGGGAATGATTTTCTTTAATGATTTACTAACTACTCAATTAATTATCATATCCAGTAATCTCACTAATTATTATGCCCAGTATCTCAAATAATTATCCTGCTAACTAAACATTATATTTATAGATATTTACAGCAAACCTAAATGCTTTGCAGAAGTTCAACCTAAAGGAGTACAACTCCATAAGCCCAAAAATTCACAAATGATTTAGGACTACTATAGTTAGATGAATATAATTAAAAACTAGAGTCAAAACTGTGGCGTAAGCACAGCGATCGCCATAGTTTTTAGATATTATTTTTAGATATTATTTTTAATTATGCCTAGACACTTAGGTAGTGATTAATAAGCAATAAGTAAATTAGCAAAAAATATATAAGCTATTAAGTAGCTAGGCATAATTAAACTTAAAACCCAGAAGAGCATACCGCCCGCTGCGCGGGCGGTATACTCTCTATTTTTGGTTTTTAATTATGCCTAGCTACTTAATAAAATATTACTGCTTGATCAGTCAATAGACATAATGCCTATAAGTAAGTGGACTTAATTAAATATAAAATCCTAAAACCTGCGACGCACGCTCTGCGTGCGCCGCAGGTTTTAGATCGGGATTTTAATTATGCTGAGGTACGTATAGTAATTTTGGCGTTAGTCAGCCCCAAAAGGATGAGTGGCGGCGCTTTGCGCCGCCACTCATCCTTTTGGGGTTTTGATTATGTCCTAACAGAAGCGGATACAGAGGTAAAGTCATCGCTCTTAGCGATCGCCAGCGATCGCCTTGGACTTACAGTGTTTTGCACTCAAACCCAAACCAAGAAACTTTTTGAAAGTGTTGCGAAGCAACACTTTCAAAAAGTTTCTTGTGGTTCTTTTGATCGAAAATTGCTGTAACCTAAAAACACTTAACCTAAAAATAATTAACCTAAAAATAATTTATATACTGGATTTTGGCTTTCATCCCAATAGCGATAACCAAGAGTATCAAGGAAGGCTTGCCATTCTTCCATCTCTGAAGGTGGAACCTGTACACCAACAACAATCCTTCCATAATCCGCGCCATTATTGCGGTAATGGAACAAGCTGATATTCCAATTGGGACTCATGGAACCAACAAACTTCATCAAGGCTCCTGGACGCTCTGGGAACTCGAAGCGATAGAGCAATTCGTTATGGGCAAGGGGCGATCGCCCACCGACCATATGTCTTAAATGGAGCTTAGTCAGTTCATCATCAGTGATTTCGATCGCCGTAAATCCATTCTCCGCAAAAGTTTTAGAAATCTTCGCGGCATCGGCACGATTGATAATCTGTACCCCAATAAAAATATGAGCAATTTCCCGATCGGCAATGCGATAGCTAAATTCGGTGAGATTACGTTTGCTCATATGTTCGCAGAATCGACGCAAACTGCCCGACTTTTCGGGAATTGTCACGGCAAAGATTGCTTCGCGATGTTCGCCTAGTTCGGCACGTTCGGCAACAAATCGGAGGCGATCAAAGTTCATATTTGCCCCACAAGCGATCGCCACTAGGGTTTGTCCTTCGATTCCCTCGCGCTCGACATAGGCCTTTGCTCCTGCGATCGCCAAAGCTCCAGCGGGTTCTAAAATCGATCGAGTATCCTCGAAGACATCTTTAATAGCGGCGCAAGTATTATCAGTATCAACTAACAAAATCTCATCGACATATTGCTGACAGAGCCGAAATGTCTCTTGCCCGACTTCACGCACAGCAACGCCATCGGCAAATAGACCGACTTGATCGAGGCGGACTCGCTGTCCCGCCTTGAGCGATCGCGACATCGCATCGGAATCTACTGGTTCCACTCCAATAATTTTTATTTCAGGACGCAAGCGTTTTACATAGGCAGCAACGCCCGAAATCAGACCACCACCACCGATCGCTACAAAAATCGCATGGATTGGCTTCTGATATTGACGCAAGATCTCCATGCCAATCGTTCCCTGTCCTGCTATCACATCGGGATCGTCAAAGGGATGGATAAACGTGAGATTTTTTTCTTTCTCCAGTTGACGGGCATAGGCATAGGCATCATCGTAGGTATCGCCATATAAGACCACTTCACCACCGCGCATTTTTACGGCGTTGACTTTAACAAGGGGGGTGGTCACGGGCATGACAATAATTGCTTTGGTTCCTAATTCGCGGGCGCTGAGTGCCACGCCCTGCGCGTGATTTCCTGCGGAGGCAGCGATGACACCCTTGGCAAGGAGTTCTGACGGTAACTGCGCCATTTTGTTATAAGCGCCGCGCAATTTAAATGAGAACACCGATTGCATATCTTCTCTTTTCAGCAACAATCGGTTATTTAACCTTGCCGATAGATTGGGAGCAAATTCTAAGGGAGATTCTTGCGCGACATCATACACGCGAGCTTTGAGGATTCGTTCTAAATAGTCAGATTGCACAGCGTCGTCAACTTATTTTCATCAATAGAGCAAACTATAATTTTACCCTCTTTTTCATATTTTGGTATTTTCGTCAATAATTCATAATGCCATGCCCAAGGTTGAACGTGGCGAACAATTCCTACAAACCAAACCCTACAAAAACCCACCTTGATTGAATAGTTTGATACCAATTCCAAAAATGGCGTTGCCATTTTTAGAATCTCAAAACCTTACTGGGTTTGTTTTCTAATTCACTGAAATGAGTTAACATTTCAGTGAATTGGTATTATAGAGCAACGTAAGGTTTGGTTCCAAAAGATGGGTGGCAGCGTGCCATCCATCTTTCGGCATTTGATTTATTCTAGCTATTTCTTGTGTTGTTATATAAGTAAGTAGGCTTAATTACTTATATAACCCTAAAACCTTCGGTGTGCTGCAATCGCTAAAGGGCTTTGGACTTTATATTTAGTTACATCTAACTACTTACATAAAACATTCAAAATGGCTATCAAATTAGATTCAGGTTTTGAAATTATTTATTTAAGTGACCTTAAATACAATGAAATGACTGTAGAACTTCAATATAAAGGACAACAAGTTGCACAAATTAATAAGGATAAGGGTTCAGATCAAATGGAAATAGACATATATTCTGAATATGTTATTCCAGATTTTTTGACAGATCTAAAATTTCCTCTAAAAGACTTTTTAGAAGCAATAAATATGGCTACTATAGCTTTAAGAGAAGCTTGAATTGATTTTTACTTAACTCGATCTATAGATTGCTTCGTTCCAAATATGCGTATCAAATAAATGATCGCATTTGATGCGATCGCAAAATTTGGAGGTATGCTTCGCGGTAAACTTTACTAGAGTGAAAATTTTAAAGGCTTATGCACGGCAAATTCCCATTGCATCCCCCCATACGTTTCGGCACTGATGGTTGGCGAGGTATTATTGCAGACGACTTTACCTTCGAGCGCCTAGCCGCTGTCGCGCCGATCGCTGCCCATGTTTTGCGTGAAACCTTTGGTGCATCAGGCAGTAACACGATTATCGTCGGATACGATCGCCGCTTCATGTCCGATGCTTTTGCCAAACGCACTGCCGAAGCGGTTGCGGCGATCGGTTTTGATGTTTTGCTTGCCGATGACTTTGCGCCTACCCCCGCTTTTAGTTGGGCTGCTTACGAACGCCAAGCTCTGGGCGCATTGGTAATCACCGCTAGCCATAACCCAGCAAACTATTCAGGATTAAAAATCAAAGGTGCTTTCGGCGGTTCCGTATCCCCCGATCTGACACTCAAAGTCGAAGAAATTCTCGAAAGAGGCGACTTTGTCTATGAAAATCCCCAAAAAGGCAAGATCGAAACCTTTAACGCATGGGCAAGTTATTGCGCAGCCCTGCGCGGCAAGGTAAATATTAAGGCAATCCAAGAAGCGATCGCTGAGGGAAAGTTAACATTGTTCGTGGACGTAATGCATGGAGCCGCAGCAGGTGGTTTAGCAAAAATTTTAGAATTACCATCGCCCGATCAAGCAAACTTAATTGAGATTAATTCTGATAACGATCCACTCTTTGGTGGTGGCGCTCCCGAACCTCTCCCCCGTTATATCGCGGAAATTCTCCGCCAAGTCAAAACCTATCACCACGATCGCCCCGAAAAGACTTTAGTAGGATTTGTCTTTGATGGCGATGCCGATCGCATTGCGGCTATTGATAGCGAAGGGAATTTTCTGAGTTCGCAGATCCTCATTCCCATTCTCCTAGAACATCTAGCCAAATATCGTAGTTTTAAAGGAGAATTGATTAAAACCATCAGTGGCTCCGACCTGATGCCTAAGGTTGCTAGCCTTTTCGATTTACCAGTATATGAAACACCCGTTGGGTACAAGTATATTGCGGAGAGAATGCTGTCAGGCACACCTTGCTTACTGGGTGGCGAAGAATCGGGAGGTATTGGCTATGGTAATCATATTCCCGAACGGGATGCCTTGCTCTCGGCTCTATATGTATTAGAAGCGATCGCCATATCAGGCAAAGACCTAAGCGTTCTGTACCGCGATCTCCAAAAGCAAACTAATTTTTTCTCCCATTACGATCGCATTGACAAAAAACTGTCAGGCATGTCAGCCCGCGAGAAACTAGTCTCTACGCTCCAACAATTCTCATTAACAGAAATCGCTGGACGCAAAGTCATCGAAGCTCAAGCCCCCGATGGATTTAAGTTTCGATTGGATGACGGCAGTTGGCTGCTAATTCGTTTTAGTGGTACTGAGCCTCTGCTGCGCCTCTACTGCGAAGCAGCAACGCCTGAACTCGTTCATAAAACCCTTAACTGGATTTCTAATTGGGCAGAACAATTTAACTAAATTTCTAAATAAAGAGGGCGCTTTGCGCCCTCTTTATTTAGAAATTTACAAAATTGCTGTAATTACAACCTAGAAGAGCGTAACGCTCTTCTAGGTTGTAAGTTTACTTATGCTTAGCTACTTAGTTATAGCCATATTCACTTAAGTCAGGACATCAAACCCAATAGAGAGTTGCGGCGCTTCGCGCCGCAACTCTCTATTGGGTTTGATGACTATAGCTATATTTCTAACAAGCTTCAGCTTCTAATACGCCACGGAGAGTTGACAAACCTTTTTTGAGCTGACGGGAAATCGTAACAGCACTAACCCCCAACATTTTCGCTACTTCTCTTTGAGGTAGATCTTCAATAAATACGAATTCGACAATTTCTCTTGTACGTTGTTCTAATAGGGATAAGGCTTGTTGCAAACGGAACTTCTCATCTTGCTGCATTTGCATATTGCTCTTAGGATCGGCAACGAGATCGCCAATGGAAGCAGAATCATCTTCCTCAGAACGGATGGGCGCATCTAAACTCAGGGGAGCGCGATTTTGGTAGGCGAGTTTTGTCTCTTGCCATTCGTTCAAGCTAACGCCTAAAGCATTGGCAACTTCCCTTGCAGATGGTTCTCTTTGCAAAGTATTACGGAGCTTTTGCATGACGCGCACTGATTGCTGTTGCAAATCTAGACAGCGACGGGGAATACGTACCGAAGAACTTTTGTCCCTTAGATAATGCTGAATTTCGCCGCGAATATAACGGACGGCAAAGGAACTAAAAGCATAACCCCGATTTAATTCAAAACGTTCTAAGGCTCCAATTAAACCCATTGACCCCACCTGTAATAAATCATCATAGATTTCTGAATGACGATCTGCCCAAAAGGTTACTTCTTTTTTGACTAGTCCGATATTTAAACGTACGAGGCGATCGCGCAAATATGCTGATGGGGCTTTGCGATATTGATTGAGTAGTTCGAGGGTCGTGGTTTTGTCTGCTGCCGAAAACTCACGAGCTTTGTGAGTATGAATGCTGCCTGACAGTTTAGAAATATTAGATTTAACGGCGAAGGTTGCAGTAGTCATAGTTTTGCCTTGAACTAATCAAGCCCATTTATCAAGTCATTTAAGAAAGTTACTTGTTCGATGAGATTAGATTAGTGCTTGGCAGGGCGATCGGTCACCTTTCAGGTTGTTAGGGATTACTAAATATCTAAATTGCTAACACCTAACAGTATGTTAGGTGTGATATAGCTACCGCCAACTGCATCAGAACATAAAACCCAAGATCGTGTTGCCGCGCGGAGCGCGGCAACACGATCTTGGGTTTTAATTCTGTCCTAACAAGACTGGCAGTAGCTATGGCTGTCGCCAATTGTACTTGGGCGTAAACCCCAAGAATTGAGTGGCGGCGCTTCGCGCCGCCACTTAATTCTTGGGTTTCTAAACTTTGGGTAACTGGTACTGAGCGACGATCCGCTTGGCAAATTCGGGAACATGGGCTTCTAGCTTCTTGGGATAATTGCGCCGAACGTAGAGAAAGTTGCGGACAAAGTGGGAATCGATGGAAAATCTGCCATATTCCAAGCCCTTAGGACCCACCTTATTGACGACGAAACTAATGATCCAAGCCAACCAGATGGGAAGGGTCATAGCATTATCATAGGCGGAGATGCCCTGTTGCACTGCTGCACGGCGATCGCCTTGGGAAATTACAGGTTGCACTTGCAATTGATCCTTGATTAATTCCAGCATCTCTTTGCCAGTTTCATTACGGACGACAATCCATTGCCATCCAAAAGTTGCGCCCATATAACCCACCACGATATCGGCAAGCGCATTGGTATAGTCAAAGCAGGTCATGCAGGAAGGGGCAAAGACATCCTTAAGTTCCTTCGTATTTAGTCCAAAAAAAGGTACCTGTTCGGTCGAGCCATCGGAATGCTTAAAATGGACGTTAAAGTCTTGCATAAATTCATAATGCACGACGGTTTCAGGCGAGCGACTAGTAGTATCGAGAAATTTCTGTAAGCCCGATCGCGTCACATTGTCAGTACAGGGTGTGCCTAATACATAGAGCTTTTCTAAACCAAGCTTACTTTCCACCGTGCGTAAAGCCTGTATTTGGCAGCCGACCCCGATCGCCAATAGCCTTTTCAGGCCCGATTGCTCGATCTGCTCTAATACGGAGAGATTGGGAGAAAGTGTGGGTTTATTAACCCTAGCCGCTAATATTTCTTCACGATTACGGGCGATTACGGGCTGGGGGGTGAAGCGATCGCTGGTACTGGATTGCACGCAGATGACACCCTCAACTAAGCCCCGTTCTAGCATGGCGATCGCGAGACTCGATACAATTCCCGTCCATTGCGCTCCCTCAATGGGTTCCGTTTTACGGGCGGCAATCATTTCTTGATGCACGCCAAAATATAGTTCTTGCTCGTTATCGAGATGGCGCGATCGCCCGTGGGACTGAGTTTCTAGTTCATCAATATGTTGTGTAATAAACGCGCAAGCATCTTTGACATAGTGAATATAATGAGTATCACAGAGCCCACACTCACTGCATAACTCTTTGGCGGGGCGGCGTTGGGTATCTGCAAGCCCTTTTGCCCTGCGATGGGATGGAACGACGGACATTTTGGTATTTGTTACTAGATGGATCTACCTAGATCATATCTTTTTTGGGTTATGGGCGATCTCAGCTACAGGGGAATCGAGATACAGAGATTCGTGCCTTCATTTTCTTGGCTTTGAATATTGAGGTTGCCACCATAAAAATCGACTAGGGTTTTCGCTAAACATAACCCCAACCCCAATCCTTGCTGCTCGTAAAATTGGCGATTGAACTGGATAAAGGCTCCAACATTGGCAATCTGGACAGTACTCATCCCTCGCCCGAAATCTTGGATTTTCAATATCCATGTCTTATCGCTAACCTTACTGCTGATATAAACCTTACTGCCCTTAGGGGAATATTTAAAAGCATTGTCAATCAACTCTCCCGCGATCTTCGCCAAATCCTCCGATGAAATTGCCAACTCAGTCTCGGCGAGATCCATCGCTAGGTCACTCGAACGACCGTACATTTTTGCCTTGCGATCGCCTACCACGGCGATCGTAAGGTGGCTACTACAGGGATATATCGATGTGAATTTGGATTGACCTTGCGATCGCATAACGATCAAACGGCTATAGAGCAAATAGTTTTGGATGAGTCGATAGAGACGTTCTGCCGAATGGTGAATTCCCTCAGAATATTCATAAACCTCCGCAGGAAGTAACTCTTCGCTTTGCAGCATCATTAATTCTGACAATCCCATGATCCCCGATAGCGGAGTCTGTAATTCATGGGGCAGAGAGAGGGTAATACTCGTTCGCAGGGCTTCTAGCTTTTCCTCTACATGGCGATCGATCGCTTTTTGCTTGTTAAGACGTACAGAAATTGCTTCGAGTAGCTCGTCTTTAGTACAGGGCTTTTCTAAATAGTCATCTGCCCCCAACATCATTCCCTTACGATTGCTTCGACGATCCATCATCGAAGTCAAAAATAGAAAAGGAACCGTACTTAGTGCCTTATCTTGACGTAATTGTTGGAGGACTTCATAACCATTAAGTATTGGCATCATGACATCGCAAAGAATTAAATCAGGGGGTCTTTGCTTGGCAAGAGTTAATCCTTCAGCCCCATTTTCAGCGGTGATTACGTCAAATCCTTCCACGGAAAGTAGATCTTCAAGAGAATCGCGAATTAAGTCTTCATCTTCGATGACTAATATGCATGTCATGAGTTGGTTTGGGTTTGGTTTGGGTTTGGGTTTGGGTTTGGTTTGGGTTTTGTTTTTTAGTCTATTTCTAATCTATTTTTTACTTTATAGCTATAGTCAAGTAAGTTATACCAATTCACAAACAAACCCCAAACTCTAAAAGATATAGCAACGTAAGGTTTGATAAAACCGCAAATATGAGTGGCGGCGCGAAGCGCCGCCACTCATATTTGCGGCTTTATGTCCTAGCTATTTAACGTGAGTTCAAGATAATTTGAAACTAGCTTTGAGAAAGGGTTTGCTACGCAAACCCTTTCTCAAAGCCCAAAAGTAAAAGCCTTGCTACGCAAGGCTTTTACTTTTGGACTTTTAAAATTTGTCAGCTTAACCCGAACTGACGTTATATAGCCGCAGTCACTTGACTTAGGACAAATCAAACCCCAAGAATTTACTGGCGGCGCTTCGCGCCGCCAGTAAATTCTTGGGGTTTATGTCTTAGTACGCTTGACAGCAGCTATAAAATCACAAAATGGCGTAGCCATTTTGTGATTTGGTATTACTTATTGGCGATTGAGGAAAATCGTAAAAATTGAACCTTGAGGTTGATTGTTTGTCACTGAAATTGAGCCTTGATGAGCTTCAAGAGTCATTTTACAAAAAGACAGCCCAAGCCCAATTTGAGATACTCCCAGTACAATATTCCCAACTTCGTACTTTTCAAAGATAACCTGTTTTTGGTGTGAGCTGATCCCTACACCCTCATCGATTACTTGAATTTTAATTAGATCTTGGCGATCGGGATTTTTGGGCAGACATCCCACTTTGATCGTCACCGAGCTTTGCTGGGGCGAGAACTTAAGCGCATTATCAATTAAGTTGTCTAGTACACGGCGAATTAGGTATAGATCGCCAGAGATATAGGTCGGCTCATCGGTAAACTCACTGACGATCGCAATTTGTTTGCGCTGGGCAATGGGGGCAAATCCCGCTAGCACCGTTTTAGTTAGATCGGTCATGTCGATCTTGGTGCGATTGAGGATCAATTTATTCGCCTCGATCCTACCAATAGTTAAAATATCGTCAATGAGCAGTCGCATTTGCTCGATCGCTTTACTAATCTGGTCAATTCTTCTGGTGGCGCGATCGGGTAGTTCTAAACCTCTTAAGGAGTCACAACCCAACAAAATCCCGATCAGGGGATTACGCAGATCGTGGACGATGGTTTGCATCATTTCTTCACGCAACAGCATCGTTTCTTGTAGGCGATCGTATTGGGACTTGATACGCAGCATGGAGATGACGCGGGCGCGGAGTTCTGTACTATTAATTGGTTTACTGATAAAGTCATCTGCCCCAGCATCCAAACAACGGGCTAGATCCTCTTTATCAGCGAGAGCCGTAACAATAATAATGGGGATATGTTGCCATTGCCGATCGCTTTTAATTTGTTGACACACCTCAATGCCATCCATATCGGGCATCATCACATCGAGTAAAATAATGTCAGGGTTGATCCTATCGAGGGAGGCGATCGCATCCGCCCCATTGTCTTGATGATGAAGCTCGTAGCCTTCTTTAAAAAGCAAAATTTCGATGACATCAAAATTAGCTGGTTCGTCATCAATGACTAAAATTACTGGCTTCTTTCCCATAGTATTCGCATTTGTATTAGAAATATGGTAGTTGCTTTCCCCCTCGCAACTAACCGAATGTAGTTTCTATTCTGGCAGCTTTTCATTTAACATGGCGTAAGATATTTCGCGGAAACTTCCTATGACTTCAGATGTCAAAACTCTAGCAGCGATCGATGTTGGCACCAATTCCATTCACATGGTAATTGTGGAAATAAAAACTTCGATTCCTAGTTTTACTGTGATTGAGTCAGAAAAAGCGACGGTGCGTCTAGGAGAACGCTGTTCCCAAACAGGCAATTTGACCGAAGATGCCATGCAGCGATCGCTAGAAGCTTTAAAACGATGTCAAGAGATCTGTCGCACTCTTAAGGTGGAAGAAATCGTAGCAGTCGCCACTAGTGCTACCCGTGAGGCTCCCAATGGGCATGATTTTATCCGCCGCATTTATGAAGAATTAGGCTTACATATTGAAGTTATCTCAGGGCAGGAAGAAGCTCGCCGCATTTATTTAGGCGTAATTTCGGCAATGGAACTCAGGGATGAGCCCCATCTATTAATTGATATTGGGGGCGGATCTACGGAGATGATTTTGGGGGATGGTCGCGATCCGATGTACTTGAGCAGCACCAAGATTGGGGCAGTCCGTCTAACGGATTTATTTGTGAAGAGCGATCCAATTTCCCCATCGGACTATGACTATTTGATGGGATATATTCTAGGCTCGATCGAGCGACCCACCGATGATTTGCGATCGCTACTCCATAGTAAAAATATTAAATCTCTCAAAGCGATCGGTACATCAGGAACGATTGAAACCCTCGCAATTTTGCATTCCAAAGAAAAAACAGGGCTAGTTCCCAATCCGCTCCAAGGCTATGAGATTCCCTTTGCCGATCTCGAAAATATTGTATGGCGGTTGCGGCGAGCCGATCTAGAAGAGCGCACCCTCATGGTACGTCAAAAGCGAGCCGAGATTATTTTGGCAGGAGCATTAGTTCTTTTAGAAACGATGCGACTATTGGGAGTTCCCAAAATCACGCTTTGTCAAAGTGCTTTGCGGGAAGGTTTAGTTGTGGATTGGATGATCCGCCACGGCTATATCGAGGATGGTTGGCGCTATCAGAGTACAATCCGCGATCGCAGCATTCTCAAACTTGCTGATAAATATGGCATTGACCTTAGTTACGCCAAACAGGTTGCCGCTCATGCCCTCAGTCTCTTTGATCAAACTAAGGGGATTTTCCATGAATGGGGGCATGAGGAAAGGCATCTGCTCTGGGCGGCTGCCATGTTACATAATGCGGGGCATCACATCAGCCATGACGCTCACCATAAACACTCCTATTACTTAATCCGTAATGGGGAATTGCTGGGGTATACCGAATCCGAAATCGAAACGATCGCCAATCTGGCTCGTTACCATCGCAAGAGCGAACCAAAGAAAAAACATGACAATTTCCAAAATTTAGATAACGAGCATCTCAAGCTGTTTGTACGGCAAGCTAGCACCTTTTTACGTCTGGCGACCGCCCTAGACCGTCGTCAAATTGGAGCGATCGCGGCAATTCGGGTAGTGTGTAATATTCGCACCCGCACCTGTACTTTGCAACTTTCCCCCCGACAGCCTAACGATCCCTGTAGTTTAGAACTTTGGAGTTTGGATTATAAGAAACAGCCCTTTGAAGACCAGTTTAATGTCATGCTTTCAGTATCATTAGAGTAGGTAGGTTTAGCCTTATCCAGATAAAAGCCTCGGTATAGCTCACGGTGCTTGGCGCTGAACCAGAAATTTGATGAAAGGGGATGCAAAAAGCATTTCTAATAAAAATTTCTAATAAAAATTTCTAATAAAAATTTCTAACAAAATCCGACGGTTGTTTTGATTGCAAGTTGCTGTAATTTATAGGCGAACCTCCGCATGGAAGGGTCTCTCTCTTTAATCATTATTATTGCGATCGTGGCAGGTATCTCTGCTCGCGTCATAGCGAATTTTTTTCGTGTGCCGAGTATCGTGTTTTTATTGCTTTTTGGTGTGGCGCTGGGGGGCAATGGCTTAAATATAGTCCAGCCGCGCCTGTTGGGCGATGGCTTAGAGGCGATCGTATCTATCTCCGTGGCGTTAATTTTGTTTGATGGCGGACTCAATCTCCAGCTCAAAGAACTCGGTAAGGTCTCCGCCAGTTTACGAAACTTAATCACCATTGGGACTTTGATTACTTTGATTGGCGGTGGGGTTGCGGCTTACTGGTTGAGCGAATTTCCTTGGACGATCGCTTTTTTGTATGCAGCCCTAGTCGTCGTCACTGGTCCTACAGTGGTGAATCCGATCGTGGAAGAAGTGGGGCTAGATCGTCGCCTTGCTACAATCCTTGAGGGTGAAGGGGTATTGATCGATGCGATCGGTGCGGTACTTGCCGTGGTAGTTCTCGATGTCGCGTTAAATCCCACTTCAAGCGTATTTGCGGTGGTCAGCGATCTGGGATTGCGATTAGGAGTTGGGGGCTTACTAGGAGCGATCGCAGGTTGGTTACTGGGTCGATTTTTGCAACAGGCAGTATTTCTGGCTGAGGATACCAAAAGTGCCGTCGTCGTCGCCGCAGTGCTGGGGCTATTTGGGATTGCTCAAGAAATTCAGAGCGAATCGGGATTAACCGCAGTCGTACTAATGGGCATAGTCCTCAGGGCTTCAGAGATTCCCAATAGTCGCGCATTGCTCAAATTCAAGAGCCAATTGGTAGCCCTCATTGTTTCCGTTCTCTTTATTTTACTTTCCGCCAATCTGTCGATTCCGAGTATCTTTGCTCTAGGTTGGGGTGGGGTACAGACAGTTCTCTTTTTAATGTTGATTGTCCGTCCGCTTAACGTAATTGTCAGCACTTGGAATAGTAGTCTCACTTGGCGACAAAAAGCTTTTCTATCTTGGTGTGCGCCGAGAGGAATTGTCGCCGCTTCCGTTGCTTCCCTTTTTTCAATTTTATTAACCGAACGGGGAGTTAATGGAGGAGAATCCATTAAAGCACTGGTATTTCTGACGATCGCCATGACTGTTTTTTTACAGGGTCTATCGGCGAAGTTTGTTGCCAGAATCCTCGGACTGAATCAATCGGATATCTCTGGCTTGGTGATTATTGGCAGTAATCCCATCGGCATCTTAGTGGCGCGACTGTTTCAGTCCAATGGGCAGCGAGTGGCGATTATCGATACGAGCGCCGAGCTTTGCAAGCAGGCGGCCGCCTATGATATTCCTGCCTTTGTCAGTAATGGACTAGATTCTAAGTCCTTGGCTCAAGCGGGACTAGACTCGGTAGGAACCTTTGTCGCCTTGACGGTCAATACCGATGTAAATATCGTGATGGCACAACTTGCCGCGAAAGAGTTCAATCCACCCAAGGTATTTGCAGTTTATATTAAAGAAAATGAAGGCGATCGCAATGGACAACCTGAAGTCCAACAGGCTTTTAGCGCTCGCGTTCCGATCAAAACATGGAATCAATATATTTTGCAACGAGAAGTAAGAGTCGGCGAGTTTTTGCTCACCGATGAGGAACTGCAAGATCAATTGAACCGTTTTAACACGATGTTTAATGCGGGAATTCTTTTGCCTTTGCTGTTTGAGCGCAAAGGACGATTACAAATTGTCTCTGCCGATATGTTATGGGAAAAAGGCGATCGCATTGTTTATTTGCTCCATACCCCCAAGGCTTTGACTCCTGCACAATCGGAATCACTTCCACCGAATACCCTCGATATTACACCTGTGGTTTTATCCGATCTCGATATTGCCAAAAAAACTAATGATTCCAATAGTTCTGGAATAGGCAGCAATGGCGATCCAGCCGCCACTAGTCCAGATTATTTTCTAAAAATGGCAAAGGATATTCTCAATCGGCGATCGTAAGGAACTTGCTATAGCAACGTAATACCAAGTGAAGAAATGGCGTAGCCATTTCTTCACTTGGTAAAGATGAGTGGCGGCGCTTCGCGCCGCCACTCATCTTTGAGCAAACCTTACGCTGGCTTCATTAAAGTACCTCTTCGACAAGGCTCAGCCAAATTTATGAGCATAGCTCCTATGGCTGTATATTCAGTTCTAGGAAACTCTTGGAATCAGAATTTATTTCTAAGATACTGGGCTGGGCAGACTTCCCATTAACGAACAACTTATAAATATCTACTTTGAGGTCTTCTAGATAGTAAATTCCAGCATTATTAGTGATTGATGCAAATCGCTTCTTGGAATTGCTTCGCGACACAAATTCCACATTAGCACCTATGATCGGCTTGCCATCTTTATCGATCGCTCTTCCCGTCACTACATAGGATGGCGCAAGTGGAATTGTAATAGTTGTATAAGTACCAGGAACAACCGTTACTGCATAAGCTGTCGATGATGATTTCCAACCAAGAGGATAACCTGCGGGATCTATATCTAATCGATAGGTATTTGGTGGTAGCTCAAATAAAACTCCTTCACGAACGACTTTGGGATGAGATATGCCAAACCTACTGAGGGGTTGATTATTAATTAGGAATAGAGTTGCGATATCTTCAGTATAAAGATCCTCGCCATCATCTCGAACTCCATTATTGTTTTTATCAAAAAATGGCTGTAATAGGACACCTCCTTGAGTGCGTAACTTATCTAATTTTGATTCGTCACTACTCAAGTCCGCACCAGATTGCCATAGTACGCTAGTGAAGAGACTAAGGCTTATCGAAGAATTATTGTTATTTATGTCCACTTGCTTATAGGCTAATCTCAAGCCTATCCCTGGCAGAATAGCTGTAGATGCCGAAACAATCAATCCACTTCCTTGAGAGCTAACACCATAACCAATTGATAGGTCTAATAAACTTTTGCCATCCCTATCCGTCCAAGGAGTTCGATAAACTAAATTGAGACTTGCTAAATAATTGTGATCACCAGTCTCATAGTTAAGGCTAATGGCAGTATCACCAGAATTAAAGAAGCGCTTATTAGCAAGGTTGTAGATTAATTCAGAAGAAATTTGTTGATTGAAACGACGAATGCCGAACAAAAATGGAGCGATATTAGCACGCAAATTACCATTAATCCCCTTGTCAGCATTATAACTTAAGCTTAAAAATATGGAATTAAGATTGAGGTTAAAACCTGATTCTAATCCATTACTGATGCCGCCAGAGTACCAATTAGAAAACAGCGCAAGTTGCGGACTTAATGTCCAGTATAGGTTAGAGACAAAAGACTTTTCATCGCCTCCCAATCTCAAGCTAAAATTATTAGTTATATAGCTAACATCAGCATTAAAACTAATTTTATTACCAGCTAATACCCCAACCCTCAAAGTTAGCGGCGAATTTACTGGCTGATAAAGTATTTCGCCATAGGGTTGAGTAGAATTATCATAGACCAATCCAGCACCAAAGGTAATTTCATCAGTCAGTCCCAAATAATAAGCTGCACCACCTTTAAAATCGCCAAAACTACCAAAGAAGTTATCGTTGCTTGAGATGCGGTTTAAACCTGCGCTAAGAATAAAAGCTGATTTTCCTGCGCTAACTTGACTTTGTAAATTGCGGTAATTTAAGGAAACTTCTTCGGGTTTAGCACTTAAGTCGCCTACTGGATAAAGTAGCAACTTATAATTAATATTTCCATTACCCGTTAAAGAGTTATTAGCGGTCACCACGTCATCAAAATTGTATTTCCCAGAACTATCTACGAGTTTTTCTGCAACGATCAAGTTATCATTTTGGGTAACTAATTGAACTAAAGTGCCCGGTTTAGCTTCTCCCGTAACATTGCGGACAAGCTCATTAGCGCTAAGTCTTTGCTGAGGGGTAACACCACCATAGGCAAAATTAGTATTATTTGCTGCTGTATAACCTGAGCGCTGAATTAGCGTTACACCAAAATAATCACTTTGGTTGCGATCGAATCTACTCCAAAAAGGTAACTGAGTACCTATCAAATAGTCTGAATATGGACTAGGGCGAAAATATTGCAGTTCATTTAGTTGCCAACTACTAACCCCATTATTATTAAGTTGCTGAGTCCTTGAAAATAAGCTCCCGCCAGCAATCACACCTATAGCTTTAAATTCCGAGTTGGAATTTAAATTGCTATTCACACTATTATTTAGATTATTATAGAGGTTATTAGAATTTGCAGTTTGAGTTTGATTCAAGCTCGTTCGCAAAGAGATTCCCGTAAGACTAAAAGATGGCGGTGTAACTTGTTGTAATCCTACTAAATTAATCGGAGCTTCCTGTTCCTGATAGGGGCGATTACTAATTCTGGCAGTTAGCCAAGAGGGAGACAAAACGATCGCATATTCGGCAAGACTAAACTCAACGGGGGTTTTTAAAAGATTTCTAATTTGCGCGATCGAAATGGCTTGACCAATATCTGGATCGTTTATGAGGACTTTGGGATCGATAGTAATGATTGAGCCGACGGATCGCAATTCTAGTTGCCCATCATCTTTGGGAATCACATTAAATTGTAAGGCTTTAGTAACATCGGCGAAGGGAATTAGCCAGTTGTTAAAATCAATGGCTTCTTTACCATTTTCTGAACCCTTGACTGTTACGGAAGGAATGACATTATTTGCTCCAAGATTAATGCCCATCGGAAGAATTGAAAGTTTTTGAGATAATTTAAGGCTAGACTTAGGACTAGACTTAGGACTAATTGGAGCGGCGGGAGAGAATTTAGGAGTAAGCTCTCGTTGATTTACAGGAATCGTAATTTTTGAAGCTGAAGATCGCTTACTCAAGTCTTCTTTTTTTAGTTCTTGGGCATTGACCAGCATATCCATCCCAAAAACACCAAGAAATACACCGATCGTGCAAATTTTCGCTGTATTTAGGCACAAAGAAGCCAGCCTTGTATGAGTCTTGGATACAAGCTTCATGTTTATAGAGTGTTGATTAAATCGAGTACAATCTCAGCCACTATGGAATAGTAACTGGGAAATTGAAGGGCACTTGTGTAGGATTAAGCGGGTCTCCCCAAAGCAATTCTCCCGTAAGTTGATATTTGCCAGCAGGTATATTTTCTTTTGCCCGTTCCTTAGTAAGCGTGATGGGAATATTTCTCATGCCTTCAGCAATAACCGTAGTAGTAGTAATTTGACCTTCTAAACTTTGTTTTCCCTCTTGCTTTAGTTCCCATTTACCTTGAGTGCGAATCGTCACATTGCCTTTGTTGAGAACTGATAAATAGAGTTCTTTAGTTTTAGAATCGTAACTAATTTCTTGGGGAATTAAGCTTTCAAGAGTTTCACCTTGACGAACATATACTACTACTCCAACACGAGTCGTAATATTCAAACCTCCTTTCTGCTCTAAACTATTTGGCGGTTTGACAGGTTCGGCAAAAATGACAGACCGATACTCGCCTAGGTTCATACTGGGCAAGAGTCTGGCTAATAATCTTACCCTACGGGTTTGTTTGGGCTCTAAAACTACTTCGGTTGGCGAAAAAATGAGATAGGGAGACAAATCATTAGGACTAGATTCTATAACTTGGAAACCTTTAGAACCATAGGTAAAGGGATTGGCGTATAACTTCATCTTTACGACGGCATTACCAGTATTCACTAGGGTAATAGAACCTGTTGCGGTTCCTTGCTTGGCTTTCGTAGTTATGATGAGAGGCGACACATTAACCTGAGCTTCGGCTGGCTTGTGGGAGAGTAGCAATCCACAAATCCCAACACTTGTAATAATCGAAATACTTTGCTGGATAGATGTTAGTTTCAACATTAATTATTACGTCTTGATAATTTCAAGGTGAAGTTATATTTATAGTGACTCCGTACATGTAAGTACCTGCAAAGAATTTATTGGGTCTTGTTGATTGCATACTTATTGCCATAGGAGTGGTAGTCGATCCTGAGAAGGTATCAGTTATACTGGCATTCTGACTGACACTCTTATTTCCACTATTGCTATAGGTTAATTGTGCTGTTGTCGTAGTACCAGAGGGATTTGTCTTAGCCGATCCACTAATTGAAGTTAAAACGGCATTGGAAAGACTAATCGTAACGCCTATACTGCTAACAGTATTATCAACTTCTAGACTACATTGGGCAGGAGTTGCTGTAACAAAAGTGTATTTACCACTTAACGCTAGGCTACCTGTAGAAGAGCAGGTTAAAGATAGTTGTGCAAATGCTTCAGAAGGAATAAGGTTAGGTATTATTGCAGCCAGAGCTACAAAAATTAGTTTTCTCATTTGTCTTGTTCTATAACAATTGGGAACAATTTTAATCCTTCTTGTTGGAGAAAGGCAGCAAAACCCATATTATTTTCTTAGTTCCCTCTCCTACAGGAGCTACCTTATATATGAATACATGAGTCTTTGTATCTTCGTTGTGATTTATGAAGATTTATAAGTCCCTCAATTTTGGGAGACTTTATACAAATTCACGAAAGTGTGACAACACTTTTGTGAATTAAAAACTAAACATAACAAAGTTTTTAAGTTAAGAAATAGCTTAGCCACTTCTTAACTTGGTATTAGTTTGGGATAATTTGAATCAGTTTTTTGGAGATGTTTTGCTAAGCAACACATCTCCAAAAAAGAGGTTGAAAAACTTTGCGATGACTGTAAGTAGGTTAGCAATAAAAGCTTATCTAGAAGCTTATTTAGAAGCTTATTTAGGCTTTAGCGAAATGTGATTAGCGAGGCGCAATCACATTTCGCTCCTTACCTTGATTAGTTAGGTGTCACGGTTACAGCGACATTAGCAAGATAAGTACCATCCAACAATTCTTGTCCACCAGCCGTTGGGTTCCATGTAGATTGAACGGTAGCGCCAATGTTGCCTTGAGTGTCTGTCTTCCAAGCAGAACCAGTTGCAGTACCATTTCCAGTCTGAGTTGTATTCTGTGTGCCATCAACTGTACTAGTGACTAATGCAGTATGAACACCTGCCAACAATGTTGCATTTACTGGTGCAGTGGGGGGGGTCGTTACTACTACAGCGGACACTCCTACGGTATCGCTATTGCAGTTAAATGCGACAGTATCCGATGCCTGAAGCTGTAAAACACCTCCAGCACCCGAACCAGCATAGGCAGTTTTTGTGTAAGTATTTGCAGTTCCAGATGTGTTGCCTGTAAAATCTGTGGATACAGCACAGGATGGATCAACAGTTCCAGTGAAATAAGTAGTAGAACTTGCTGTTGTAGGCGCAGCAGAAGCTGATAAAGCTGCCATGAATGATGTAGCGATAGCAAAACCAGACGCAATCAGAATGCGACGAAATGCATTAGACAACATAATTTTTCTCTCTTTTTAATAGTCTCGAAGTTTACTGAATGGATAATGTTTAAATATCCATGAATCAAATATTGCAAGAAGATATTTAGGAATTGGTAATGATTAATTAGATTTCCTCTAATCAATTCTAATCAGTCCTTAAATCCCCCCCGGGATTTAGTTTTGACGCATTAAATTTTTATCTTCTTTTTTCCCACCCGCTTATTTTATATCAGGTAAACCCTACAAATGTCAAGCATAAATCTAAAGTACAGAACAAAAATTTAATGAAGTTAAAGAAAGCTTGAGAGTTGAGATGAAATTCACAGATAAAGTGATGGAGGAAATCAAAACTAAGAAGTACCAAATATAAAACCAGAATCGTTGGCGCGGCTCCGCCGCGCCAACGATTCTGGCAAATCTAGATTGGTATCTTATTCTCTCGCAAGTCCCTTAGTATATAGAGTGAATAAAGCAATATATTTAGAAAAACTTTCAGGGTCTTGAAGATGAGTAGACTCTAAACAAAAACATAAAGAATCTAAAGCCAATGTCTCCGTTTGTACCAAGAGCTTTGATTCTAGTTCTTTATTATGCCCAATCACTTACAGCGCTTTGTGCTCAAACCCAAACCAAGGAAATTCTTGAAAGTGTTGCAAAGCAATGCTTTCAGGAATTTCCTTGGTTTGGGTTCGTTTGATCGATAATTGCTATACAATCTGACATTTAGCGGTAAAATCTAAAAGAACTTCTTGTACTTTCACCTAAAAATAATTGTTATGTACGACTGTATTGTTGTGGGCGCAGGTCCATCTGGTGGTTCAGCTTCCTATCATTTGGCAAAACGAGGACGGTCAGTTTTGCTACTCGAAAAAGAGAGCCTACCTCGATACAAACCTTGTGGTGGTGGCGTTTCACCGATGGTACAAGAATGGTTTGATTTCGACTTTTCGCCCGCAGTTTCACTAACTGTTAGCAATATTCGGTATACATGGCAGATGGGCGATCCCGAACTAGTGGAACTTACTTCTAAGGAACCTGTCTGGATGGTACGCCGTGACGTATTTGACCATTACCTCGTACAGCAAGCGCAAAAATTAGGTGTAGAACTTCGCGATCGCACGGGAGTTACAGGGCTAGAGTGGAAAAGCGATCGCTGGCTAGTGAAAACAGAACAAGAGGTTTTTGAAGCTCGCTATGTAATTGCTGCCGATGGGGCAAAAGGTTCGATGGCAAAATGGTTGGGATTTAAAGAACGAAAAAGACGGATGGGAGCCGCCCTCGAAGTGGAAGCGCCCCATTCCAGTCCCGATGTGAGTGCCGCCCATTTTGATTTTGGATCTGTACAGAATGGATACATTTGGAACTTTCCCAAAGCCGATGGTTATTCCATTGGGGCGGGAACCTTTATCGGTGGAGAGAAACAAAATCTCAAGGAGATTGCGGCTAGGTATGCCCAAGAATTTGGTATTGATGTCACTTCCATGAAACAATTCGGTCATCCTATTTGCCTATGGGATGGCAACCAACCGCTCCATACCCAAAATGCTCTACTTACAGGCGAATCAGCTTGCATCGTCGATCCCTTTACCGCAGAAGGAATTCGCCCTTCGCTCTTAACAGGGATGTTGGCAGGTCAAGCGATCGATGCGGCGATCGGTGGCGATATTGATGCACTCAAGCAATATACCCTCCAAGTCCAAGAGGCCTGGGGCGAAGATATGGCTTGGGCTCAAAGAATCGCAGGCATCTTCTATCGCATTCCCAGTTTTGGTTACAAGATGGGCGTGAAGCGTCCTAGCGCAAGTCAGCGTATGGGCAAAATTCTTTGTGGTGAATTGCGCTATCGCGATGTGGCTGGGGCTGCGGTGAAACGGCTTGCCAAGGGGCTCATTGGAATGAAATAAATTCCTCTAAGTAGCTTAAAACCCAGAAGAGATTACCGCCCGCGACGCGGACGGTAATCTCTTCTACTTTTTGAGATAGATTGAGAGAGGCTTCGACTTCGCTCAGTCAACATATTCCGATGGCTGAACGATCAAAGCCCGATTCTAGATTACTACCAAAACATTTTGTTATGAATGAAAAAAAATATCGATTACTATTTCTATCTACTCCCGTGGGAGCTTTGGGATCGGGAGTTGGTGGCGGTGTGGAATTGACTCTCCAAAATGCTGCCAAGGCTCTAATTGCTAGGGGGCATGAGGTAGAAATTGTTGCCCCTGAAGGTTCAGTTACTGAGGTGACAAAGCTAACACAAATTGCAGGCACGATGCAAACTTCTGCCCAAACTGAGGTAGGTGCAGATCTCGTTGTACTTCCGCAAAATTCGGTGTTAGAAAATATGTGGAGTTATGCCAGAGCATCACAGCATCAGTTCGATTTATTGTTTAACTTCGCCTACGATTGGCTGCCGCTTTATCTGACTCCGTTTTTCCAACGTCCGATCGCCCATTGGATTAGTATGTCGTCTCTATCACCTGTGATGGATGCGATGGTTAGCAAAACCGTAAGGAATTTTCCCAATGCGATCGCTGTGAATACTCGCGCCTGTGCAGACACCTTTAGCGATGGCGATCGCCTAACGATTATGGGTAAGGGGATTGATTTAACCCAATATAACTTTGTGGAAAAGCCACCCAAACCCAGTCTGGCATGGGTCGGTCGCATTTCCCCTGAAAAGGGTTTAGAAGATGCTGCTGAAGCGGCCCAAAGTACGGGATTGCCACTGCATATATTCGGATTAATTCAAGACCAAGAATACTGGCAACAAATCCAAGCTTCTTTCCCTCAAGCCGAGCTTCATTATGAGGGATTTCTATCTACAGGGGAACTACAACAAAGGTTAGGAAAATCTAGTGCTTTACTAATGACCCCAAGATGGGTTGAAGCCTTCGGTAATGCGGCGATCGAGGCTTTTGCCTGTGGTGTGCCCGTAATTTCCTATAGTTCAGGTGGACTGAAGGAGATCGTACGTCACGGCAAGACGGGATTTCTCGTAGAAATGGGAAGTGTATCGGGATTGATCGAGGCGATTTCGCAATTAGACCAAATCGATCGCTCCGCCTGTCGCCAACAGGTAGAAGCAGAATATTCCCTTACTGTGTGGGGCGATCGCTTAGAAAAATGGTTTGACAAACTAATCACAAATTTTCAAGTATTGCCTTAGATAAATCAAGAAGAGAATGGCAGCGCTTCGCGCCGCCATTCTCTTCTTGATTTATCTAAAAATTTGCGTTAACTGAGAAGTATAGCCCCGAATCCTGTAGATTATTGCCTGAATTGGAGACTTTTACTAAAGGAATACCATAGTCTAGACGTAGCAATAGTTTGGGGATTGGTTGATACGTTGCTCCCATCCCGATCCCCACGAGCGATTGTGGGCTAGAATTTATCCCTGAGGAATTCCAAATGGTTCCAGCTTCTATAAAAGGTAAAAGCTTGACAAGGGAAATGCCCTCGCTATCCCGAATAATCGGGAACTGTAACTCTGCTGAAGCCTGAATTCCGCTATCCCCTGAAAGTTGATTTTGGCGATAGCCTCGAATCGACTGAGCACCACCAATACTAAAACGATTGAGCGAGAGCAACTGATTGCCAGAAAGTTGGAGATTAAGCCGAAAAAAAGCCAAGGTGTCTTTATCTGCACCGATTTGTTCGACCCTTAAAACCTGTCCGATCCAATAGAAAAATCTGCCATCAGGTGAGCCATCGTTCCGAATCGTTGCGCCTAAAATACCTAGTCCTAGATTAAAGGTGGAACGTAATGCCCAAGCTCCACGGGGATCGCGGCTGAGATAGTCTTGGGTTAACCGCAATACTCGCGACTGAGACTGTCCATCATCAAACTTAAAGTTTTGGAAATTGAACGATCGATTATTGAAATAGGCATTACTATTTTCAATGGCGATACTGACCCCAAGGGCAAATTCCTCTCGTGGCGATCGCATTAGCGGCTGACGATAGGCTAATTCATAGGTTTGAGAATCCGTTTTAATATTTAAACTATCAAAAGGTGGCTCCACGATCGGGTTCTGTCCAGCCGCCAAGCTCAACCCAATCGTGCCGCCTCGCGAGTCGATCGGATAGGTATAATTCAGTTGATAAACATCCGCACTGCCAGAACGGGTGTAACCCAAGAGAAGGGGATCCCCATTACCCGTAGAATTCAACTCTTGGAGATTGACACCCACCCGATAGATCCCCGTAGAGCTATTGCCGTAATTATCAAAGAAAGGTCGAATGCTAAAGGATTGAGCTTCGCTAAAGGTAATTTGCAGAATGCTCTGATTTTCTTGACTGCCTGTAGTCAAATTTGCGCGAATGTCACCAATTAAAGGATCAGATCTCAATAGTTGGAGAGCATCCTCTAGTTTGGCAAAGCTCAGGGGAACGCTAGCGGATTGGAGGACGCGATCGCGAATGTACTCGTCATTTAACCGTCCCGATACATTGCCAGCCCTTTTCACATCCACGCGTTCGAGCGAGCCTTCCCTTACTTGGATGATGACTATCCCATCTTTGATATCCTGAGGAGCGAGTATGGCGCGGGAAGTAATATAATTGCGGTCTTGATAAATTGCGCTGATTTTATCGGCAACTTCCTGTAATTGACTAAAAGTAATTGATCGATTTTGAAGTGGTGCAGTTAGAGATTCAATTTCTGTACTTGTCAGAATCGAACTCCCTACAATCTTAATCTGCTTGATAGGGATTAAAACTTCATTTAGAGGTATTTGCTCCCCGCTACTAATTGAATTTTGGTGATTTTGGTTATCTAGATCTGGAGGCTGAGGGACTGCTGCGGAATTTAAGACAGGGCTATGCGGTTTTACTGACTTGGGGTTCAGTAAGTCAGGCGGACGGGTTAGCGGGGAAGAGGGGGGCAGAGTCTGGGCGGCAACAGATAGGGAAATAAATCCCAATATTATGCTGGGAATCGAGAAAATGAGCATCCTCTTACCGATTTTAACGCTGCTGATTATTTTGAAAAGTATCCTTGAATTTTGACTCACAACCATACCTCAAACTGCTAACTCGCCCAAACTTTATACTATCGCGATCGATTCATAGCCAATTCCCTACCAAAATGAATGATGACCAAAAGAAAGGATGTCTGAGATCGACATGCCAAGTTCCCTTTGGCAAAGTAATGGGTGCTAAACCCTCAACGCCGACGATCCGATTATTCTCGATTCTGACCTTGCCCTTTAATAAATCGAGTTGAGCCTGCCTCAGAGCGGTTGCCTTGCTGATCGCATTTGGAAAAGCCTTATAAAAACTAATCATTAAAGGAGCCGTACCCACATCCGATACCGCCCATAGCGAAGCGAGAATACTTCTCGCTCCCGACTCCACCGCCAAACCACTAATACCAAGGTTATTTCCCACAGCCGTTTCACAAGCACTAAGAGTCAACATTTCGATCGCGGGTTTATCGAATCGGAGCGGCGGAATTTGATACGATCGCAGTTTACTATCCCAAAACTGAATGTATGAATCCTGCGCCCGATCTGCGAGAAAATGCCCGTGAGTGCCTAAATGGAGAATGCCATAGTCGGCTTTACCTCTTTGCTCTTGCAGATTAGCGATCGTGAAATCTCGATTTAAAAATGTCGCTCCTTTAAGTACCTCTGTAGCAACTGTTCTGATCTCTACTTCTACCGTTGGCAAAGCGCTTAAACCATCCCTTTCTTCCGTTAGCCCCATCGCTAATACTCGCGTATTGTTGCGATCGCGTTCCTCTAGCCGCGTTACCCTCAATGCAGGAATATTCGCCGAAGCATAACGTTCCAGTAAGAATTTTTTGCCATCGTAGAGAGCGGCGGGAGGAATTACCCGCAACCCAGAGTCCATCACAAATACAACTGTTTCAACTTTGAGCGCTTGTAGGCGATCGTCGATCGGACGCATGACCCAATCATAGATCTGTTTGGACTGTACTAAAAAATCGAGGGAATCGGGATCGCGAAGGTTATCGCGATAATCCGCCAAGACGGTTAGAATTTCTTGCTCACTAACATAGTTCGTATAGCGGTGAAAGGGTTTACCCAATTCCTTGGGCGGTATCACCAAAATTTCGATGCGATCGTTTAATAGGATCGGATAGATCAGAGCAGAAATGCTGCCAGAGCGCTTGGAGACATCGCTCAGGATATCCTGAGCTTGATTAATATCTAAGGTGGGAGGTTTGAGATCTTCTCCTAGGAAAATACCTAGCTCCGATACATAGGCTTTTTCGATCGCCGCAAAGGCTTTGGGTAGGTCTTCTTGTCTTAAATAGCGATCGACCTCCTTTTTCATAATATCCCTGATTTCGATGAGCGCTAAGGTATCGACATCAATGTGGAGAATCCCGTCCAAGATCTTTGGGGGCAAAAATATTGAGTTTCCTGATGGCGCAACGGTAATATTACCTTGGGAAAAGATACTCGTTCCAACAGGAATAATTTTGCCGAGAGAAAGTGTTGAGGAGCCAGAAGTGACAATCCCGGCCGTTCCATTGGTACTAGAATCGCCAATGACAAATGGAGATAGTCCACCGTGACGTAAAAATATCGAACCACCTGTACCACCACTATTACTAGCCGAACAAATACTCGCCCCCGCACAGGCCGCAAAGGTACTAGACACAAAACCCGTAACGCGAATATTCCCATTCGACGAGTAAGCAGAGAAATTGCCACCCTGAATCGATCCTGCGGTATTGGCTGAGTTAAAAACGATATCGCCAGTAGGATCGAGGGTAATGTTGCCGCCAGTAGCGAGATCGCTGCTAGCATTGAGCGTTATTGTCGTAATGTTATTTTTGGCGGTTAGATTGATATTCCCTGCATTGCCTTGGATAGAACTAGTATTAATATCGCCAGAATCTACAGCAATAGTAACGATCGCGCCATTACTACTGGTTAGACTGATGTTTCCACCCCCTACGCGACCTGAAGCGAGCATTTCTTCGGTAGTGATATTACCCGATGACTGCAAAGTAATATTACCGCCAGTAGCAAAATTGCTACTACTATTGAGGGTCATTGTCGTAATGCTATTTTTGGCATTTAGATTGATATTCCCTGCATTGCCTAGAATGGAACTAGTATCAATACTTCCAGAAACAGTCACGATCGCGCCATTACTACTGGTTAGACTGATATTGCCGCCAGCAGCTAAGTTGCCTGAAGCGAGCATTTCTTGGGTAATGATGTTACCCGATGACTGCAAAGTAATATTACCGCTGTTTCCAGAGATTGCCACTGCATCAACCCCACCAGAGCTGACATCGATCGCTCCATTGGTGCTGGTTAGGGAGATATTTCCTGCATGACCAGTTGTCGAGGCATCGGTAACAATGCTGTAAATATTTCCAGAGAAGAGGGTTGTGCCTGTGGTTTGAATATTACCTCCAGCCACCAATGTCACATTGCTGCCACTACCTAAGGATACGGAGGCAGCCTGAATGCTATTAACGGTGATATTTCCGCCCGCTTTCAAAGCGATCGCTCCTGCGTCGCCCATGAGGTTAGTTGACGAGAGATTGGCGAATGTTCCCGAACCATTGATATCCCCGCCCGCGATCAAATTTAAGGCCTTGCCATTGGTGCTGATACCATCGGTAAAGTTGATATTGCGCCCTGCTTGGGCGGTTAAGCCAACGGAAGTACTCACCGCAGCCTTGAAATTGATGTCATTGGTTGCCTGCAATATGACATCGGATGTAGCTCCATTAATCAAATTGACAAATATGGTATTTGGGGAATTATCGGGATCGCTAAACTGATCCACATCCGTCAAGGCACTATATGAGGCAGGCGTAAGAGAAGAGAAAAGAATGATATTAATATCGGTTGGGTCAAGGAGTAATGTGCCAATATGACCCTTGGGAGCCAGAGTATTTACGGTTCCTCTATAATCAAGATTCTGTTTCCCCGAAACTTCGACAAAGCCTCCATTCCCCGCGAGGCTTCCTCCCTTGGCGATAATCGCTCCGAGAAATGTGGTCGAGCGATCTGCCCAGACGATCGCTTTTCCCCCATCCCCGCGCAGGATGGCACTGACATTAATTTGGGAATCATTACTTATAAAAGTTTTGAGAGCATTAGGGGCAATTCCCTTACCTTGCAAGTCTCCACCGATGAGAACAGTGCCACCGCCAAATAATCCCGAAGCATCAATTTGAGCATTTACCAACCCCACTTTGTCAGCAAAGATGCCCACAGTGCCGCCTTTATTAGCAGAACTGACATCAAGTCTTCCTGAAGCGATCGCCATGCCATCAGTCACCGTAATATCGGTAGGGGCGGGATTGGCTACTAATGCTAGAGAACCATCGGCTTTGACCACAACGCGATTAGCCTGAGGAACTTTCCCAGTAAGCATCTCTGCAAGTTGGGGCAACTCCGTAATTTTGCCGTTCCAGTCAGTGGGCACAGCTTGAGCCGTCACTTGCAATCCTAAAACGGCATCGGGCGATCGCAATTCCACTTGACTATTGCCTGCGACAGCAGTTAAGGCAATATTTCCCCTAGGTGCAGTCAAATTCCCCCCATTGATAATACTTCCACCCGTAAAAGTAATACTTTTGCCGATATCTACTGATAGATTGCCTTGATTGATGATGCCAGCGGGTTGAGTGACGGCAAATTTAATTGACTTCGGATCGCCACTGGGAAAACTGAGGGAGTTTTTGTCAACCTTAAAAGTACCGCTATCAAAGCCCAAACCTGTACCTGTGGAAGCATGGAAAGAACCACCAATATCTAAACGGGCATTTTGTCCAAAAACAATGCCATTGGGATTAATCAGATAAAGATTGGCATTGGGAAAAGCTTGGCGACTTTCAATCGTACCTAAAACTGCCGAGGGATTTCCTCCCGTCACCCGATTGATGATGTTTTGAACCTCAGCCCCATTCACCGTCGAGTTACTTTTAAAAATTACGCCAGATTGCGGGACATTAAAATCACTAAAGCTATGATAAAGATTGCCCCCGCTAATCGTACCCCCATCCTTTGGGACGATCGCATTACCATTAACTTGAGTAGCCGTAGTACCATCAGGAGAAATCTGAGCTTGAGTCGGTTGGGCAATGATCGAAAAAGCGATCGCTGATACAAGCAAACCAGATCTATTTCTCATTTTATACACCTGAAAGCGCCTATCACTACTAAGAGAAATATCAAAAAATAGATTTATAAAAACTTAGAAAATCTTGAAAAACTGCAACAAAACCATAGATTAAATAGATTAAAAATAATAAATAAAATAATAAATTAAAAATTGCAATTCTTCTAAGAATTTGATTTTATTACCCATTTTGCCATTACCGTATCACAGAGATCTTGAACAGTAAAGAATTTCTCCCATAATATATAAAAACGTAATACCAATTCCCAAAATGGCAATGCCATTTTAGGAATCTCAAAACCTTATGGGGTTTATTTTTTAATTTACTGAAATGTTAGTTCACTTCATTGAATTGGCATAAGTTTTGCTTAGAACATAAAAGGGATTATTGGCGGCGCTTCGCGCCGCCAATAATCCCTTTTATGATTGAGGAATGCTACAGAAGACTCAAAGCGACTGCTTCAGCGACCTTAATTCCATCAATTCCTGCGGATAGAATCCCCCCCGCATAGCCCGCTCCTTCGCCCGTGGGGAACAGTCCTTCGGTATTTAGGCTTTGATATTTCTCATTGCGTTTAATCCTAATGGGGGAAGATGTGCGGGTTTCTACCCCCGTCAGCATCGCATCTTCCATTGCGAAACCTTTGATTTGTTTATTAAAGGCGGGAATGGCTTCGCGGATCGCCGCGATCGCATAGTCGGGTAAACTCTCGCTCAAATCACATAAATGGACATTGGGAGCATAGGAGGGCTGCACTTTACCTAAATCACAGGAGGGACGATGGGCGAGGAAATCACCTACGAGCTGGGCTGGAGCAGCATAGGTTCCGCCCCCCAACTCGAAGGCGCGGGATTCCAATCGCCGTTGAAAATCAATTCCTGCGAGGGGATGTTCGGGATAATCCTCAGGCGTAATCCCCACCACAATACCGCTATTCGCGTTCCGCTCGTTGCGTGAATATTGACTCATGCCATTAGTAACGACACGCCCAACTTCTGAGGTTGCCGCCACAACTAGCCCTCCAGGACACATACAAAAGCTATAAACAGAGCGACCATTTTGACAGTGATGTACGAGCTTATAATCGGCAGCACCTAAGATCTTATGTCCCGCAAAATCGCCAAATCTAGCACGATCAATTAAGGGTTGTGGATGTTCGATCCGAAAGCCAATGGAGAAAGGTTTCGCTTCGATATATACGCCGCGATCGTAAAGCATTTGGAAGGTATCGCGGGCGCTATGACCGACGGCAAGCACGATGCGATCGCTCGCAATATATTCGCCACTAGCAAGGACTACGCCCCTCGCTTGGCGATCGTCAATATCGATCGCTTCCACACGACTTTGAAAGCGGATTTCGCCGCCCAGTGCCTCAATGCGTGCGCGGAAGTTCTGCACGATGCCAACAAGTTTGAGCGTGCCAATATGCGGTTTATTAATGTAAAGAATTTCGGGTGAAGCTCCTGCATTCACAAATTCGGTTAATACTTTGCGCCCATAATGATGGGGATCTTTGACTTGGCTATAGAGCTTGCCATCGGAAAAAGTTCCAGCCCCACCTTCCCCAAATTGGGCATTAGATTCGGGATTAAAGGCAGCTCTCCCTTTCCAGAAATTGAAGGTATCCGCAGTGCGATCGCGTACTGCCTTACCCCGTTCTAAAATAATCGGACGAAATCCCATTTGCGCCAGCATTAGCCCTGCAAACATACCTGCGGGTCCCATGCCAATGACGATCGGACGAGTTTTTAAGTTACTAGGAGCCTTGGCTACATATTGATAGCTCATGTCTGGTGTGATTGAGACATGGGAATCTGTTTGGAATTTTGCTAATAACAGATTCTCTACAGAGGTCTCAACATCAACGATATAAACTAAGTAAATATCTGTTTTCTTTCGCGCATCATAACTACGCTTAAAAATGGAATAACTAGTTAATTCCTCTGGCTTAATTTGCAGCTTTTTGAGAATTGCTAATTTCAGCGCATCTTCAGGATGATCTAAGGGCAGTTTAATCTCAGTAATTCGTAACATATTTAAGACAATTCTTAGTTTATTAACTTATACCAATTCCCAAAAGTGCTGTCACACTTTTGGGAATTGGTATAAGTAGCTAGGCATAATTAAAAACCAAAACCAGAGAGCATACTGCCCGCTGCGCGGGCGGTATGCTCTTCTGGGTTTTAAGTTTACTTATGCCTAGCTACTTAGGAATATTAAT
Source organism: Pseudanabaena sp. UWO310 (assembly GCF_006861605.1). Lineage (NCBI taxonomy): Bacteria > Bacillati > Cyanobacteriota > Cyanophyceae > Pseudanabaenales > Pseudanabaenaceae > Pseudanabaena > Pseudanabaena sp. UWO310. The sequence goes on from NZ_SELU01000013.1 coordinate 63,319, forward strand.
TATAGTTTGCAACGATTATTCTGGTGGCGATCGGCGATATGAGAACAATATCTTCACTGTAGTGGGATAGAATTGCATCTAAATCATGGGAATTCCATGTCCTCATCCAATCTTCAGCAAAAGCTAAAGCTTGACTTTCTAGAATCATTTGTCCTCCTCCAATTCATGTTAGGTTAATCACTTTCTATAGCTGTCGCCAAGTGTACTAGGACATAAACCCCAAGAATTGAGTGGCGGTGCTTCGCACCGCCACTCAATTCTTGGGGTTTGATTTGTCCTATATCCAGTGACGGCAGCTATAGCATAATCATTTTTATCTCAGACACAAAGGTTTTTGCATCAGTGATCGCTCTATTAGCAACCATCTCATCAGCTACAAAATTGGTACTATAATCACCCGATTGCCTCAGATCGTAAACATCACTCAACAATTTAGAGATATTCGGAGATATTCGCCCTGTTTTGACAAAATGAAGATTTATCAATTTGATCACTCCTCTATGAGTTGAAGTTTCGATCCCTTCTGACAATAGCAATGCTTGGGCTATATAGTACATCGCATAATAAGCACGGGATATACAAGAACGATAACGCTGGGAATTATGTAAAAACTCTGCTGTTTCTAGATCTTCAGAGGCTAGGCTTAATAACTTGGATATTTCACTCATAGCTCAATACCTTCGCGTTTGACTACTCTAATCAAAGAAGTTGCAGAACTTAGAAAAGATGATTTTGTAGTGGGGATAATGGAAATTAACTCTTCATACTCCATCATAAAATTCCAGCGAATATCAGATGTTCGATATATTTCCTCAGCTACATTTACAGGATCATCAAGGACAGTCATCACGTCAATATCTGAGTCAGGAGTTGCTTCTCCCCTTGCTTGAGAGCCAAACAGAATCACGGAAAACAAGCGATCGCCATAAAGATTTACTAAACTAGCTTTTAGCTCCGTTAGTAAGGCGGACAATTGCTCATTCTCAACGATTTTATGCATCGCGCCTGATTCCTGACATCCTAGATATCAAACCTAATATAGCTCGTACTTCATCAACTGACAGGGCAAAGCTCCATTAAGTACTGCCGTTCGCTCCGCGCACTTCAATCCAATCGTTTGCGATAGTTGTTTATTACCACTCAAGATAAAAGCAGTCCAGCCCTTAAATTGCTGCTTGAGAACATTTCCTAATAGCTTATAAAAAGCTCCCAAATCACTATCACGCCCTAGTCTCTCACCATAGGGAGGATTGCAGAAAACAACACCACTATCCGCAGGCGCAACGACTTCCGCCAGATCTAAAGCGGAGAAATAAACGTGATTAGCTAAGCCGCAATTTTTAGCATTAATAATTGCTTGATCAACTACTTCAGGATTGCGATCGCTACCCCAGATCGGCGCAGGTAAAGCATCTAAACGATGATCATCAGCTTCTTGAATTAGTCTCGCTAAAAGTTCCTGATCGAAATCTAGCCAAGTCTCAAAGCCAAAATGTTCACGAAACATGCCAGGAGCAATATTGAGGGCTTTTAAACTCGCTTCTAGTGGCAAAGTTCCCGATCCGCAGAGGGGATCATAAAACATTTGATCGGGTTGCCACCCTGACATCTGAATGAGGGCAGCCGCAAGGGATTCCTTTAAAGGTGCGGCTCCCACCGCAGGACGATAACCGCGACGGTGGAGACTATTGCCAGAGCTATCGAGACTAACGGTGCAACCATTATCATCAATATGCACACCGATTCGCAGATCTGCTTCGTGGGTATCTACATCCGATCGCTCACCAAATCGATCCATCTGCTGATCGACGATCGCATTTTTGACTTTGAGCGCTGTGAAATGCGTATGATTAAGCTGATCGTTTTTGCCCGTAGCATTAACAGCCAAGGTCATTTCAGGGGTTAAAAATTCTGACCAGTCGATCGCTTTAATCCCTTGATAGAGATCATCCGCATCAAGGCAATCAAATTGATCGAGGTGCATTAAGATGCGGAATGGGAGTCTTGCCCAGAGATTGACGCGATAAAGTAACGTGCGATCGCCTTCAAAGCTAACACCACAAAATCCCGCCTCAACGGAATGCGCACCTAATTGTTCTAATTCCTGTGCTGCGAGCGCTTCTAAGCCCCTCGCCACAGTCGCAAAATATTGATTCATGAAACCATCATAATTTAAAGGAGGATGAATTACCGAAATATATTTTGGTTAACTGGCGATCGCCAATCGATGATTCTTACTTTTTTTACAGCAATTATCGATCAAACGAACCACAGGGAAATTTTTAAAAGCGTTGCTAAGCAACGCTTTTAAAAATTTCCTTGGTTTGGGTTTGAGCGCAAAGCGCTGTAATAAAGGAACTTAACCTCGTAAATCCTCCAACTTTTGCCATGCCGCGCCACTGCTGATAATCTCTCTGGCATGGGCGATCGCTTCTTCAATCTCACCATGTAATCCATAAAGCCAGAGATAAAAGCCACAGTTCCACAAGACGGAATTGAGATATTCGGAAGGTTCCGCTTTGAGCGCAGAGAGGATTTTGGTGGCTATTTCAGAAGCATCGCCGATCGCAGGATCTTCGGGAGTAAATCCGTAGTTTCTTGCCGATAGGGTCAATCGCTCAAAGCGATCGCCACGAGCGATACCGATAATGGCAGTACGCGATCGGGCTAAATCGACACTCCCCTCCCAGCCCTTGACCGTAGCAAATTCGGTAATGTCATGCAGCGCAAAAGCTTCGCGGATATTTGTCTCCGTCGGTGGATGCACAAAGCCTGACACGATCATTTGCTTGCCTTGATAGGGAGACCACATTAGCTCAAGGGTGGCAAAAGGTGGGCGTTTCCCAATCTGATCGCGATAGGGAACGATGCTTTGAGCGAGGGGAAAATGATTGGGTAAATAAACAAAGCCCAGAAGGTGAGTCTCCAAGTTTTGCTGTACCTGCTCGATGCGCAGATCTTGCCAATTTAAGCCTAGGGCTTGCCAGATTTCCATAAAGGGCAATCCCTCTTTAGTCGGCATCCGATCGCCGCCATGCATCAGAACGGGGATTCCTGCGGCTGCCAGCACGATCGCCGTTACAGGACTAACAGGTGCGGTCTTCGATCTACCATCGTAGGGAGAACCTAGCACTAGAACTTTTTTTTCCGAAGCGATCGCATCCACCTTTGCCCCCAGCAATTTGTAAGCATCCAGCATTCCCGCTAATTCTTCACTGGTGGGACGCTTAATGCGATGGGCGATCATAAATGCACCAATTTGGGCAGGGGTGGCAACCCCTTGTAACATCATGGTTGTGGCAGTTTCTGCCTCTTGGCGTGTCAAGCTTTTGCTGGTATGAGTACCGCTACCAACTTTACGCAAAAATTCGCGAAATTCTTTACTCATTACTATCTGATGAATTTAAGACAAAAGTTGGTCAGATGTTGAATTATAGACCAGAAATTAGTGATTATCTATAGCTGTCGCCAAGTAAGTTGGTCTAAGAGAGTAGCGGTGCTTCGCACCGCTACTCTCTTAGACCAACTTACTTAGATTAAAAGGCACTCTTAAGAATGGGAGGACGACTCTGACCAATCATCTGACTGGCGAGTTTGCAAAAATATTGAATTGGTGGAATTTGGATGCGATCGCTAGTGGTAACTAAAACGATCTCGCGAGTGAGATTCGGTTCGTTAAGCGATCGCACTACGAGATCGGGATCACCAATTAATTCCACCACAAAGGTTTCGGGTAAAAGGGCGACCAGACTCCCTTGCTTAACGACCCCACGAAAGGCTTCTAAAGAATTTAATTCAAGAGCCGCATTTAAAGAAATTCCCTGACGATTAAACTGATCTTGAACAAGACGTTGTAACCCATAACCGTCCTTAAATACTGCCTGCGGACAATTATGTAAATCTCGCCAAGACAAAGTTTCTTTTTTACTAAGCGGATGTTTTGCGGGTAGCAGCAATTGAATTTTTTCATCGTATAGATGTTCGACCACCATTTCTGAGCTTGCTGTCAAAAAGGGATTATTCATAACGATCGCAATATCTATTAATCCATCTTTGAGAACCTTGAGGGCGCGATCGCTGCCTAAGGTAGTCACCCGTAGCTGCACATTGGGATAGGTCTTAGCAAAGGTTTGGAGGATGGGTGGTAACTGATAAGCACATGCCGAAGGAATTCCCGCCACACAAAGCTCGGTTTGTTTGCCTGCACGTAAATCGCTTAACTCCTGCTCCGCCGTTGTCCAGATCTGGCAAATTTTCTTCGCATGGATAAGCAGGCGATCGCCTCCTACAGTCAACTTAGCATTGCCCTGTCGATGAAAGAGGGTGATTCCCACAGTTGCTTCCAGTGATTGCACCTGCCGACTAATGGTTGACTGACTCACCCCGCACTTTTGTGCCGCCTGCTGGAAATTTCCTGTTTCTGCAACTGCCAAAAAAGCCTGTAACTGTTCCAAACGCATGGGAAATCAAGAATAACTGCTGATAATTAGCTTTTATTTAGTTCGATCTACAGAGTTTGTTAATCAAACCGAAATAAATCTATTGTATAGCTATTAAGCCGCTTCTAGGATTTCAGAAAAGTAGCATCTGTAACAAGAAATCTTATAACTTAGGTTAGACCTATTCTTATTGACCTCAGCTATCTATAGCTATTCCTTTATTATTAGTAGTTTTTTTAATTAAGTACCTCAGCATCATTAAAATCCAGATCTAAAACCTGCGGCGCACGCTGCGCGCGCGCCGCAGGTTTTAGGTTTTTATATTTACTTAAACCTACTTATTTAAGTAGTTCCGCATAAATTAAAAACCAAAACCAGAGAGCATACCGTCCGCGTATCGAGCGGTATGCTCTTCTGGGTTTTAAGTTTACTTATGCCGAGCTACTTACCTAGCCACTTAGAAAAATAAAATATCTCCTACAGTCTTTTACAGATAAATTTAATCTCCGCTTCGTTAAGCTTTACCATAATTTGATTCTATTCCTTGGCTACAGGAAGACTGACATTTTATTCTTGAATATTATTCCTAAATAGCCCAGTAGCAATAAACTTGACAAGTGAACTTGCTCAATACATTTAAGATCTGAGCCCCTATACTGATCGCGTTTTCATATAGATGCTAATTGCAATTTTTAACTAAGCTGAATTAATTATAAATATTTTTATTTTGCTTTTATTTTGTTTTTATTTTATCTAGGGCAAAATAAAAACTTAAAAACCTTGTAGGAACTAATTTTTACTTTCAAAAAAGTTAATCTTTTTGCACTTTCTTTTTACACTTTCTTTTTGCGCTTTCTTTTTACATTTAGGGAGATGAAATACTTAAACGAACCTTAATCTCGATTTCGACCCAAACTACCTAAAATATTGTAGTTATGAGCCTTGCCTAGATAGCATTTTGTCTAGACAGCATTTTGCCTAGACAGCATATAAATAGAGTTCAATACTCAGATTTTAATAAGTATCTAGATAAGTATCTAGGCACTCACATACTTTTTAAAACAATAACCGTGAGAAACCGCTAGCATGAAGTCTGCCACCAATTTGCAATCCGCGTTTTTCTTGGGATTAGCGGTCGCGATCGCCCCTGCTGCTTCTGCCGAAACCTATCAATGGGTACAATACGCTCCTAAAGGTATTGAAGCCCGCGTAATTACCGATCGCTCTTCTTGTCCGATCGCTACAATCGATGGACAAGAAGCATCAATGACCCCAAGAGCCAACCCCAATGAGCAGTATCCTGTCCTAGTCTGTGCTTTGCCAATTCCCAAAACCGCAAAATCCGTAGCGATCGAGAATGTTCCTCTCAAATTGCCAGTGGCGGAACCCAAGAAAATTCTCTTAATTGGTGATACGGGATGTCGCATGAAAGGTAAGAAAGTACAGGCTTGCAACGATCCCACTAAATGGCCATTTCGCCTAGTTGCTGAAGTTGCCGCTCAAATGAAGCCTGACCTCGTACTTCATGTGGGGGATTATCACTATCGCGAAACCGCTTGTCCTGAAGGTAATACGGGCTGTGCGGGTAGTCCCTATGGCGATAATTGGGCGGTATGGCGTGCAGATTTCTTCGCGCCTGCGGATAACCTTCTACGGGTAGCGCCTTGGGTATTTACCCGTGGTAATCACGAAGAGTGTAAGCGTGGTGGTAAAGGTTGGAGTCGCGCCCTCGATCCCTATGCCTTTGATGAGGAGAAAGGTTGCGTGGGTATGGGAGAGCCATTTATGGCAACCTTTAACACTTTCAACATTGCCGTAATGGATGTTTCCACGGCGGATGAAGAAAAAGCGAATGAATCGGAAGTCAAGAAATTTAGCGAACAGTTTCGAGCGATCGGGAAAATGAGTAGTCGTCCTACTTGGATTACACTTCATCGACCAATCTGGAGTGCAGAAGAGATAAAAGATGGTAAGCCGATCGGCTTTAATGTCACCTTGGCTGAGGCGGCAAAGACCAATATTCCCAGTAATGTAGTTGCTTTGTTATCTGGACATCATCACAGCTTCCAATTGTTTAACTACGAAGGCTCAATTCCTCCTCAAATTGTCGCTGGGCATGGCGGAGACTACCTAGATTCTGGAGTTCCCCTTAATCCTGCGGGGATGGTTATCAATGGCGTTACTGTAAAAAGTGGCTTTAATCAGCCCAATGAATTTGGGTTTGCCATGATGGAAAAAGATGGCAACAATTGGAAATTGACTAACTACGATCGGTTTGGCAAAGTTCTCAAGTCCTGCATTTTGAAAGATAAGCAGGTTTCCTGTTCTGCCAACTAACACCAAATTAAGAAATGGCTACGCCATTTCTTAATTTGAAAACCTTACTAGGTTTGGTTTTTAATTCACAAAAGTGTTGTCACACTTGCGTGAATTGGTATAAGGGACTTGCAATTTAATGAAGTATCAAATATAAAACCAGAATCGTTGGCGCGGCTCCGCCGCGCCAACGATTCTGGTAAATCTGGATTGGTATCTTATTTTCTCGCAAGTCCCTAAGTAGCTGAGAAGAGTGTACTGCCTGCTAAGTAGGCGGTACACTCTTCTCAGTTTTGGTGTTTAATTATGCTGCACTACTTATCACTTGTGCCGAGCTTGAGAATTTGAGCTTCGATCGCCTTAGCCTGTGTGAATTGATTTTGCTTGCGTAAAAGCTCTACCGCTTTACGATAGTTAGAAATTGCTTCCTCCTTTTTCCCAAGTTTAACAAAGCGATCGCCAAGTTCTTTATAGTACTGTGCGTCAGCTTCAAAGGGCAGAGTAGTGATACATTTCTGACGTTCCATGTCCCCGATCATGCTTTCTGGCAGTTCGGGCATTCCCATGGTGGCATAGATAGGATAGAGGCTACCTGAACCTGAATCTCTAGATGCCACAATATTTTCGCGATCGATCCAGAAGAATCCTTTACCACCGCCATAGCGCAATTCTTTATTGAGGACAACGCCAATCTGCATGTCGAGTTTTCCAATCGCATCTTGGGTGACGACGCAGGTTCCACCTTTTACTGTGGATGGAAATACGTAAAAATAGCGATCGCTAGTATACCAAGCGCCTAAAAATTTGGCGGCGTTAGGATTGCGGTCTTTCCAGATCTCTTGAAACTTGCGGCGCTGTTCTGCCTGATTACCACGCAGTTTGACTAGGCTTTCTGGGTTGCCCTGCAATTTTTTCTCCAGCGTGATGAAATCTTCTTTGGTGGGATATTTGGCGATCGTATCTGTTTGTTTGACTGGAATAGAAGATGAAGCAGCCGAATTTGTCGCACTACTTACCGAAGGGAAAGAAGTTGTGCATCCAAATCTAGTTAGTCTACTATCAATTGTCCCTAGCGGTTTCGGTAGACTATAAGCCATAACAGTATTTCTCGCGTTAGTCCCAGAATACTGGGCAATGAATTCGCTTTCTATACCCGATCTTAAAACACCTTTTTTTCGGACAATTAATTTTTTACCAGATTCACCCGTTACCAGTAATCTACCATCTAAAACTGTAGCAACACCAATTCTCTTTTGGATTCCATCATCACGTCCACCAAGGAAAGTTTCTACTACACAGACTTGTCCCTTCGTTGTAGATGGATAGATACTCAAACCTTCCTCAAACCCTGCCCAATTACCTAGGAATGGAGAGATAGAAGAGTCAGCTTTTTGCCAAGCATTCACAAAATCATTGATTTGGGATATCTCCGATGGATTCCTATATTCTGTAACTCCTCTACCAGTAACTCCTAGACTGCTAATCTGAAATTGTGTTTCCAGATCCTGAATTTCCTGACTTGATAAATATCGCTCAGAAACTTGCGCGATCGCACCTAAAACATTTACTCCAAAAAAAACAGCTACTAGGCTTACAGAACTGAGTAAAACTTTCTTTGCATTTATCTTTGCATTTACCTTTGCGTTTATCTTTGCGTTTATAAGGCTCATATATTTGGCTGTAACTGGATAAATTTATAAAATATTAGCGCGATCGCAACTTACGCCTAAATATATCACCATTTAATCACTATAGCTATCTCCAAAAGAGAGCAGCGGCGCAAAACACCGCCATTCTCTTTTATACCAATTTCCAAAATGGCGTTGCCATTTTGGAAATCTCAAAACCTTACTGGGTTTGTTTTTTAATTCACTAGAGTGTTGGCTCACTTTAGTGAGTTGGTATAAGAGATAGCTAGGACAAAGCAAAACCCAAAAAATTAGTGGCGGCGCTTTGCGCCGCCACTAATTTTTTGGGTTTTATATCCTCAGCAAACCTGACGTTGCGATTTTAATCAAAATTGAGTTAAATCAAGGATTGATTGTTAACTTTACGGATGGCAACTACCGCAGGTCTAGGAGGCTCGTTCGGTTTCAAGTTCGGCCAATTTGAACCAATGGGAACTTTACGGGTTTGGATAAACTCTTCCCCGCTCGTTGTCTTCATTGCAAACTTACGAGTTTCCATTGCCATATCTTTGCGAATACCCTTAACCTCACCTGGATGCTGAACAGATAGAAAGAGCGTTTGCTGATCGCGACTGAAGAAGGGACCAGTCGTTTCACATTCCACTGGGCCAAAACCAAATAAGTAGGCTTGTCCTGCATTTGCTCCTGAGGTGGGAATAAACCAAATGGAGCTATTACCGTACAGCCCACGGAGGTTCGATTGGCTAACAGGTTTACCTTCCTTGTCGGTGCGGCTAGGAATCGCTTTGTTGTACTTATCGCTCGAAATATCTGTAACCATCCACACATTGCCACTGCGATCAATCGCAAGGTTGTCAGGATTCGTAAATCCTTGCCCACCATCGACGGGTTCGCCTCCCGTAGCCAGAATACGCCAACGGAAGCTCATGGCATCAGGGGCATTACTGTTTTCAGCTAAACGCATAACCCATCCATACTCATAGGCTTTGCCATCATTCCCCTTGAAAATGCGGAGATCAGGGCTTCCATCACTGGTACTAATGGAACCAGAGGTGAAAGCAATCATCAGTGAGCCATCGGGAGCAATTTCCGTATCTTCAGGACGGGCGGTGCAGGTAGCTCCCGCCGCATTTGCCGCATAGTGAGCATCAATTAAAATTGCGCCTTGCTTCTCAACTTCATTACCCAAATAAAGATCGCCTAAGACCTTAAATTTCGCCTTAAACTCCGCGATTTCTTCCTCTTTGGTTGCCTTAAAGTAGCCACCGTCAGGACGTTTTGGTAATGGCAACATCTTGCCAGCTAAGACGCTGAGTTTGTCAGGATTGACTGGAGTTGATGCCGTGAGGGGAATCCAAGTGCCCGTGCCATCAGCATTGAATTTCGCAACGTAGAGCATTCCCGATTCGAGAAGCTTAGAATTTGCTTTGTCTTTAGGATCGGTAATAGTACCGCTACTGACAAATTTGTAGAGATGTCCACCACGGCGATCGCAACCAGAGTAAAACGCCAAGGGCTTGCCTGCTTCAGCGCGGATGCCAACAGCCTCATGGCGAAAGCGTCCTAGCCAAGTGTGCTTAGTGCCATAGTCATCGGGGTTAGCAGGATCGATTTCCACCATCCAGCCATATTTATTACCCGCAAGCCCAAAAACACTGCCAAGTCCCAGAAATTCATCTTCATCGTTTTTGGCGAACTTCTTCTTACTGGGAGCAAAGGAAGTCCCATCGGGCATTACGGGATCTGGTACAAGGGTTTGGAAGTTTTCCTCAGCACTAAAAACAGTTCCCCAAGGCGTTGTTCCACCTGCACAGTTGTTAAATGTGCCGATAATGCGATCGCCTAGTTTGTCTATATAACCCATTCCCTCGGTTTTGCGGAAGATTTCTGCGGAGGGACCCGTTGCTTGAAGGTATTTTCCATCCTCTAAACCCGAAAGTCCTGTGACACGGCGATCGGCACTCGAATTGGTACGTACCCATTTGCCATCGGCATTACGACGCACAGAAATCACGCCAATGCCCACATCGATCATGGCTTCCTTGGCAATCAATTCTAGCTTCATTCTCAGGGGATCGCTCTTTTCTAGAGCAATCACATTTACGCCTTCCTCCCCAGCCGTTTTTAGCGCTTTGTTCATTTCCGCAAACGGGAGAGGCTTCCCAATCACCTTACTAAAACTTTGTTCCCAAGGAATCGCACTAATATATTCAAAGTTAACGGTTAGATAACCTTCGTTATTGCCCGTTTCGACTAGAGATAAATAATCGTTGTTATATCCAAAACGAGAATCGCCTACCTTGTCGCCCCATGCGGCAACTACATCATAGGTAAATCCTTCGGGTAGAACGAGATCATCTACAACATTAAAATTTTTATACGCCGTAACTTGCTGCTCCTTAGACATACCACTGGTTTTGAGTGGCATGGGTCCCTGTATAGGCTTGAAGCTCAGATTGTTAGCGATGGGGTTGGCGGCAAAAGCTTCTCCCGCAGGAATAGTTTCCATAAAAGGCATGGAAAAAGTCTGGGATGAGTTAGCTTTAGGAATGGCATCAAATAGGATAGTTCCTGCGCCTGCTCCCAAAAACATCAAGAAATCTCTACGTTTAACGCTCATAGTCTTTTCGCTAGTTCAGTTTAATAAATTTGAACTTTTGTAGCCATGCAAAGCATGGCTACAAAATGATTAATCGGCGCAGCTAATTTATACCAAATCACAAAATGGCTATGCCATTTTGTGATTTGAAAACCCTTGCTGGGTTTGGTTTTTAATTCCCAAAAGTGTGACAACACTTTTGGGAATTGGTATTAGAAGGTAAACAAAGTCTTAATCGTGGCTACCCAAACTGTGTCATTGGCGGAATTATGATTGGGATTGAAGACCGCGATAATTCCTGGAGTAACCGTGATGTTTTTGTTAAGACGGAAGTTGTATTGCAGTTCGAGAAGATAGGAAGTGCTTTGATCGACATTAGCCGCGATCGAGTTGGAGGTCACTTTGGGAGGTTGACCAAAAATGATTCCCCCAGTATTACCATCAGCAAAAAGATCGGGGAATGCTAAGTTCACACTCCAGTTGAACAGGTTCGCAGTATTACCAGCACCAGAGCCAGACTCTTGACGGGCATTCGCAAATCCAACCCAGCCGCTAATATTCAAACCTTTGGATACTAACCATGTAAACTGACCGCCAAAGCGATCGGCAGAGGTATCGTTAGAACCAAAAGGCTTACTACCAAAGCTACTACCTGTATTTCCCGCAATATTTGCAATTGCGCCTGGATCGAAGCTATGGGCATAAATAGCCCCAAACCGCAAATCCTTGGAAGGGGAATATACCAATTGCAAGCTGGCAATATAGCCACCGTTGAATAAACCACCCTGTCCTGTAGGTGAAGCTGCGTTATTGGGTGTCGCATCACCTGTATCGGCTAAATAGCTAGCGGCAATATTAAATTCTTTGCTGAGGTTATAGCTAAACCCAGCCCCAGCCCCACTAAGCCCGCGAAACATGAGAGGATCGAACCGCCCAAATCGCGATAAAGCGCCGCTATCACTGCTCTCGAAATAAGGGTTGAGCGTATTCAGAATGTCATCCGCATCTAGAGCATTCACACCGATATAGGCGGTTGCGCTGTTCCCAACAGGAAATTTATAGAAGAACTTGTCAATTTGGAAGTTATTAGCAGTGTCTTGAGTGAAAGCTAAACGAGCCATATTGGTTCCCGTTCCTGTCGTAGCTGAGCCTAGATTAGGGAGGTTAGCTGCTTGCAGTCGGGTTCGCAGGCGATCTTTCCCTGTAAAACTCGTGTCAAAGTTTAAACGCGCACGGTAGCCAAAGGAAGTATTTGTCCCATCTGTCGTCTTACCGACACTATTACCAAAGGTATCAGCAAGAGCAAAGATAACAGTGGCGTTTAGTTTGGTCGTCGTAGAAAATTGCTGGGCTTCTAGGATGGCGACCTTCTTATCAAGAGAGTCAATCCGACCTCTCAAGGTGGCTAGTTCGGCAGCAAATTCGTCTTGTAATTTCTTTAAAACAGCAAGATCGTCTTTGCTTACCTTATCGGCGAGCCCTGCCGAAATAATTTCGTTGATTTTATCCAAGCAAGCGTTGAGCCCAGCCGCAAACTCGTAACGGGACAGGGCTTGTTTGCCGCGAAAGGTGCGATCTGGGTAGCCAGCGATGCAACCATATCTCTCAACTAGAGACTGTAAAGATGTGAAAGCCCAATCAGTGGGTTTAACATCCGTCAGTTGTGATACGGATGTCACGTTTTGCGCTGTTTCCACTGGCTCCTCTAGAGGAGATTGCAGGGCATCGCGATCGATCTTTTGGAGCGTGCTTTCTACCTTGGAAGGATTTTGGAGGTTTGTCTTTTGGGAAGCAGAACCTTGATTATCGGTAGCATAGGCACTACTGATATTAAATAATGAGCCTAAAAAGACTGCGGCAACAACTGACTGTTGCAATTTGGGATATTTTAGTTTCACAACTAGTATGATTTTCCTCACTTCACAGGAGATCATACTTTTGTATTAGTTCGTCAAAATTATCTTTGGTTTAAGCTTTGATTGTGTTTTTTTTATATTGTTAAGTAAGTAGCTGGGTATAATTACATATAAAACCCTAAAACCTGCGGCGCACGCTGCTCGTGCGCCGCAGGTTTTAGATCTGGATTTTAACTATGCCTAGCTACTTACAGGCTTAGCTACTCTTAAAATAATTGATATTTATGCATCACAATTTAAAGCAACTGTTAGAAACGGTTGCGAAGGGGGATCTGAGTCCAGAAAAGGCTTTAGAAGAATTAAAATATCTTCACTATGAATCCGTTGGTGACTTTGCCAAAATCGATCACCATCGTATGTTGCGGACGGGATTTCCTGAAGTGATTTTTGGTTTGGGGAAAACTCCTGCACAAATCGTGCAGATTATGCGTGTCATGGAGTCAAAAAATCCATTGGTCATGGCAACTAAGATCTCCGCAGAAGTTTATGCACAGATTCAACCATCTTTGCGAGGTTTGCGATATTTTCCGATCGCGCAAATTTGTTGTTTGGGGGAGTCAACGATGCAGAAGGAAGGCACAATCACAATCATTACCGCAGGAACTGCCGATCTACCGATCGCCGAAGAGGCAGCCATCACGGGCGAACTATGCGGATTTGTCGTCAAGCGGCTGTGGGATGTTGGGGTGGCAGGAATTCATCGCCTCCTCAGTCATCGCGAAGCAATCGCCGATGCCGACGTAATCATTGTGGTTGCTGGTATGGAAGGAGCATTAGCTAGCGTAGTGGCGGGCTTGGCTGATTGTCCGATCGTGGCAGTACCCACAAGCATCGGCTATGGGGCAAGTTTTAATGGTCTGGCTCCTTTGCTGACCATGCTTAATTCCTGTGCGACGGGAGTAGGTGTCGTCAATATTGATAATGGCTTTGGGGCGGCGATGTTAGCAGGCAAGATTTTGCGCTTGGCAAATCGCGAATAAATTGATAGTGCGAGGCAAAGCCTCGCACTATCAATTTATTCGCGATTTGCCTGTTTACATAGGGCGGCAGCGTAACTTGGGGCTATGGCAAGTTCGTCGGTATTTAAAAGATTCAAGCTCCATCCAGCAATCTCTAGAACTTCACCTAGGGGACGTTCGAGGCATAAAGAAACATCGATCGCATCTAGGAGATTGGCAATCCCTTGTCCTGTAGCTTTGCCGTAGGCTTCCTTCAGAGTCCATAGTCGATAAAACGCTAGCTGCTGCTGTTGGCGATCGCCTAATGCGCTGATAATTTTCTGCTCGGAAGGTAAGAAGTAACGTCCCGCAATGCCCATAACATCACAGTTAGGGTTGATATATTCCAGATCGATACCCACGTCACTATGTCTAGACAAAACATAGAGAGCCAAGTCTTGCGAATGCGCTAGATTAAAATAAATCGCCTCAGAAGGGGAAAGATTTTGCAGATAGGGCTTGCCGCGATCGCTGTAGTTAAACCGAATCTCTTGAGGTTCGCAGCCTAGCCATCGGGCGAGCAGCTCACGGAGATTTCCCCTAGCGGCGACAAAATTACGTTTGAGATGGGCGCGTTTAAATTGATTAGCCCGCGATCGCTCATCTTCTGAGAGAAATCGCCATAGGCGATCGACTTCTATTGGAGAGATATCGAGCCGAGCTTGATAAATTTGCAATTCTTGAGACAAGATCTAAAACTGTGGTAAGGGACTTGATATTAATTAAAGTACCTGTGGCTTCGACTCCGCTCAGCTAAAGTTAGCTGAGCGGAGTCGAAGCTAAGTAACGTCAATGGCGCGATCGTGCCAAAATCTAATAAACTCTTTGCATTTGAGATGGGATTGAAAAATCTATGAATTTGCCCCTAGTGATCGGCGCATTAATCGTCTCGCTGCTACTGCTGTGGTGGCTGTTGAGCGTGATTAAAGCCAGCTTTAAAACTGCATTTTTAGTGGTTGCCGTAATTTTTGCCATCCAAGTATTAACTGGTGTCGGTCCCCAACAAATTTTTGCACAGGTGGGGCAATGGATGGGCAACTCCATGGGTGGTTTGGGGAAATGGCTACAAAATTGGGGTGACAAAGGCAAAGTCGATCCCGATGCCAAAAAACAAGCAGCCCTGTGGATGCTTGAAATAATTACCAATTTGATGGATTCATAGCTGGATTCATAGCTGAATTCATAACTGGATGCATGGATAAATTCACCAAATCACAGGGGATGCCATGCACCCCCCGTAACTGGGACTAGCCCCCTGCGATCGCAGGAATGATGCTTACTTCATCGCCATCCTTGAGAGGAGTATTTACCCCATCAAGAAAGCGAATATCCTCACTGTTGACATAAAAATTAACAAAGCGGCGGAGATTGCCTTCGGGATCGCAAATACGTCCTTTGATACCTGAAAAACTAGTTTCGAGGGAGTCAATAATTGCTTGCACAGAACTACCAGCACACTCAACAGTGGCTTGATTGTTCGTAAATTGTTGGAGGGGAGTGGGAATTAAAACTTTAACAGCCATATTTTTGAGATCGATTCAGAGAAATTTAAAGATTGAAACAACGAGATAGGTAGCTAGGCGCAATTAACTATAAAGCCCCGAAACCCATGATTCACGCAATGCATGAGCCATAGGTTTTGAGTCTGGCTTTTAATTATGCCTAGCGACTTAGGTCGCTCCAATCTAGGTATGTATATTTTAACTTGAGTGAGATTACCGCCGCACTTTACCAGCAAATCCCGAAGCTTTAAACTGCTTAAGTTCGAGCGGTTCGGGCTGTTCGGCAGGAATTGCCACCATAATTTGAAAATCACTTTTGCCCACAGGAATTTCCTCCACAGCACCCAATCTTGCCCGTTCGGGCATGGCATCGTTGCCATTAGCATCGTAAATACGCCCAAAGATATCGGCATTGTAAACAACTTTACCCGATGTATTGTTTGCTTTTCCCTTGATCGTGTAACACTTGGCGGACATCACCCCACCGCCAGTTACCATATTCTTGCCTGCATCGCCAATGCAGGGCTCATAGTTAATATTCGTCAGCTTTATTTGGACATTTGCCCAAGCTGGAGCGCTCAAGATCGTCATCCCGCCACAGAGCAGTAAAGACAAGAGCGTAACCTTAAAAAGCTGGAAGAATTTTTGCAGGTAGTCCGTTTGTTTTTTTGCGATCGCCATAAATAAACCCATTTAATAAACGCTTGGATAAAAAATTTTCAGAAAAAAGAATGGCTTCTTTGTCGTGGTAAAATTCATCTTAGCTCTTGAAGGAGGTCTATTTTTAATGCCACTTAGTCTATTAATCGCAACGTTACCTGAAGCCTACAGAATTTTCGATCCACTGGTAAACGTTCTTCCCGTGATTCCCGTGTTCTTTTTGCTACTTGCTTTTGTATGGCAAGCAGCGGTTGGTTTCAAATAGGTTTGAATTTTAAGTCTTGACTTAATCAAAAACTTATAAAAACTTTTCATTTCGTATTGCAAGTAGGGCTTACCTATTTACCCGCTCTCATAGCTGACTTGTTTGGCTAGTTTATTTAGCTAGTTTATTTATAAAAAAACGATATAAATAATCGGGGTGACGGCAACGTTACCCCGATTGTTTTAAGATGATCGAAAATTCAGAAAATTTATGGAAACTTTTGGTCGCTGGACAAATAAATTTTTAATGTTCAATCTGTTTTTAGTATTTTTCTTTTTTGGGTGGCTACTCGTTGCCCTCGGCGGAGAAAGCTTGAAAATCAACCTTGGGCTGGAGTTGTGGCGACAACTATGGGAACCTCTCATTCAGCCCGTCTTGGGAATTGTTATGGCTGGAGCGATCGCTAGCGGTGTCATCTCCAAAGTCAAACAAAAATTAAAGGCTCAATAGGTGTTTCGGGGAGATACTTTAGCTTAAATGGCTGAAATGCTTGATGTGCAATAGTTTTAGCCTCGGAAGCCTTTGATAGCTGAAACACTCGTCATTAAAAGCATTAAGCCATTTATCATGGTTGATCTCCCCGAAACACCTATAGAGCCAAATTAAATACTAAATAGCCTACAGTCACTTGAATGAGGACAAATCAAACCCCAAGAATTGAGTGGCGGCGCTTCGCGCCGCCACTCAATTCTTGGGGTTTATGTCCTATATACAGGCGACAGCTATAAATAGACTAAACATGGCGTACCCAACCATTAATCGTGAAACGACTATCAGCAAAATATTCGGATGGGCAGCTCACAGTCAGGACTTCATGCATACAGTGGCTGGGGAAAAAGATGATCGTATTATTGGTGGGCTTAATGGTTTTGAAGGAATCGGCGGCTACATAATAGCCATTTTCGATCCTACTATCGTAAATTACTAATTCCCCTCCCGTAAATGCTTTCGGCTCGCGATTGAAATAGTAGACATAGGTAAGAATTCGCGAGGCATCATCATCGCTGCCACTATCATTGTGGATTTTGTAAAAATTGCCATGATTGTGGGCTGTCAACTGCGACTCGATTTGCCCGATCGCAAAATTGTTAATGTCTAAATGCTTAATAATCTGCGGCGTAATTTTTCTCACCCTATCGATCATCAACTCCGAGAATTCTGGGAAATGGGCAAGAAAAAACGATTTTCGATAGTTGGGATCGTTGGCTGAGTTGCTAGTGGGAATAAATTCCGCTTGTTTGTGAATGCTATAGCGCAATAAATCGTTCAATTGGCTTTGAGACAAGAAATTTTCAATCAATGCATAGGGAGTTGGGATAACCTTAGTTTCTGGGGAAGGATTGAGGGAAATTGCCTCACTAGGTATTGCCTCGCTAGTTATTGCTGAATTTGGGGCTTGATTGGTGTGGTTCGCAGCCGCCTTAGAAAGTTCTAGACCTTTTTCTTGACCTTTATTTATTGAAGTATTTACTAAGGAATTATCGCGCGTTCTTAGCAGCCAAAAGCCCTTTTCAAATTGGCGATCGGCAAGAATACATTCAAAGTTGCGCCAAAAAAATTTGTAGTTTGGATTGGGCGAGGCTATTTCATTATGTAAACTACGGATAAATTTCCCATCGAGATTTAGCAAAATGGCAAGTTCATCCGTCGATAGCCAGAATCCCGATTCGGCAATATGTCTGACAAGATCGAGTTGTTTGATAAGGCTCTCAACTTGGCAGATTTTATCTTCAGAAATAATTTCAGAAATGACTTCAGAAATAACTTCAGAAATAACTTTAGGTTCCCTCTGAGCCTGCATGATCTTAGTTAATGTTCTTGATTAATATTCGTGATGATGAGCGCTGAATTCCCTAGATTGAGGCTCGATCTAGTTAACCCAACTGGGCATTAATAAAATTGGTGGGTCGTAGCTACCCGCTTGCATTTGATGACTCGTTAGCTTGGAGGTTAACTGATCCGCGATCGCCCCAGAAATATTGCCATTACCCGCATCAAAGAATGGCAAAGCAATGCTTACATTAGACTGACTGAGCAATTGATCTAAAACGCGATCAAAGGAGGCAGGCGATCGCCGAATTGGTAACTCAATCGCATCGGATATCCCAAATTTAGTTCTGGCTAAAGCTCGCAAATCAGCGATCGCATCGTCTAGAGTTCCCAACTCATCAACCAGCTTATTATCCTTGGCTTGTCTTCCCGTATAAATTCGCCCGTCAGCGAGTTTCCGCACCACTTCTAAGTCCAGTTTGCGACCTTTAGAGACATCGCCAATAAATTCTTGATAGGTACTCTGTAAGAGTTCTTGGAGAATTTGCCGCTCAGGATCGCCCAGTTCGCGAAAGGGAGAAAAAATATCTTTGTAGGGACCCGTTTTAATGGTTTGAGCCTGAATGCCCACCTTATCAAGCAGTTCCTTGGCATTAAATCCGCTCAGAATCACCCCGATACTGCCAGTTAAAGTCCCCGCATTGGCATAGATTTTAGTGGCAGGACTAGCCGCATAGTAGCCCCCACTAGTGGCCTGATCGAGCATACTCACGACAACGGGCTTTTGCTCTTTTAGATCCTTAACGGCTTCGTAGAGTTCTTTACTCGCGCCGACGGTTCCCCCAGGACTATTGATCGATAGCAATACTCCTTTTACGGATTTATCCTTAATCAGTTCTCGCAAGCGATCGCGTACTGCCATAGCCCCCGAAGCCGATGCTCTCCCACCCGTGATGGCTCCATCCAGAGAAACCAGTTCGAGGCGATCGCGATCAAGCAAAGTCTTTAGGTTTAAAGACTCATCCATTTGGCGGCGTTGAATGCCAAAGGTAGCTGAGACAAAACAAATAGCGACGAGGACAAGGGCAATGATGCGATTGAGTTGCATAGCAAATTTTTCTGGCAATTGCCTTAAGTTTAATACAAAACCTAGAAAGTAGCGGCAGTACACAACGCCTTTACTTTCTGGGGTAAAATCATCACCTGTAACAAAACTACTAATTCAATCGGCTTTTTTGTAAGCTTTCTTCACAATTATGTCTAATAGATCTAATCAAGCGATCGACTCATCCAATAAAAATTCCAATACAAATTCAAAAGCTCCCAAGGATAAAGAAATAGTTCGCGATTATTTTAATTCCACGGGCTTCGATCGCTGGCGGCGGATTTATGGCGAAGGTGATGTCAACCGAGTCCAACGGGATATTCGTATGGGGCACCAACAAACCGTCGATTATGTTTTGGACTGGTTTAAAAATGACAAAAATGCTGTCGGACAAACAGTTTGTGATGCGGGTTGTGGCACGGGTAGCTTGAGCATTCCTCTCTCGGCAATGGGGGCAAAGGTATATGCAAGTGATATTTCCGAAAAAATGGTCGGCGAAGGTAAAGCCCGCGCCAGCAATCCTGAAAATCCGATCTTTGAAGTCAAGGATCTCGCCTCATTATCGGGAGAATATGACACGGTAATTTGTCTTGATGTGTTGATTCATTATCCCGATCGCGAATCTGAAGAAATGATCGCCCATCTCGCATCTCTTGCCAAATCGCGTCTGATCCTCAGTTTTGCACCGAAAAATCCCTACTATGTCCTGATGAAAAAAGTAGGCGATATGGTTCCTGGTCCTAGTAAAGCAACTCGCGCCTATCTACATAAGGAGTCCGATGTCCGCCGAGTTCTTCAGAAGCTAGGCTTCACGATTAAGCGCAAGGAATTTACTGCCACCTCCTTTTATTTCTCACGCCTACTCGAAGCTGTCCGCAATTAAATTTAGCCAAAAACCAAAAAGAGAAAAGCGGCGCGAAGCGCCGCTTTTCTCTTTTTGGTTTTTGCAAATAACTGTCACGCTAAAATAGGATAATCACCACGCTAAATCTTGCTTTTAATATGGTTGCCTTACCCGATCGCCTATTGATGAACTATGAAGAATATCTTGCTTGGGAAGCAACGCAAGAAGTTCGCCATGAATACTTTAATGGTGAAGTTATCGCTATGGCTGGCGGTACGCGCAGTCATAACCGAGTTTCAGGTAATTGGTTTAAATTACTTGATGATGCTCTAGCTAATCGCCAATGTGAAGTTTATATATCTGATGTCAAAGTCCAGATTCAGCCACGGAAGAAGTACTTCTATCCTGATGTGGTTGTCACTTGCGATGAGCGTGATACGGAACCTCAGTTAGTTTTATTTCCATGCTTAATCATCGAAGTTCTCTCGCCATCGACGGAAGCCTACGATCGCGGGTTTAAATTCGAGCAATATCGCAAGTCTGAAAGCCTACAGGAATATGTCTTAGTGCAAGTCGAACAGCCATTGGTGGAGGTATTTCAGCGTAATCAAGAGGGGAAATGGTTTTTTTCTGAGTATGGTTTAGGCGATCGCCTTTTCTTACAGTCGATAAAGGTAGAGATTGCGGTCAATGATTTATATCGACAAATCCAGTTTGAAAGCCTTGTGACAGGTTAGCGCTGTAAGAATTCTTTACATTTTATATTTAGGCGATCGCATCGAAACCGTAGCAAAACCTGTTTGAATAGAATCCCTAGAAAAAGTAAAAACGATATTAAACTAAAAAAACTCATTTTCTGTGATCACAAAAAATAGACATAAAAAATTCATTTTCTGTGATCACAAAAAATGAATTTATAGGGAGCTTACTTTTCTGACAGATATAAACTTTTTTAACTTGGGAGGAGCC
>NZ_SELU01000105.1:0-10145 GCF_006861605.1 Pseudanabaena sp. UWO310
ATCCTATAGGTAAGGATGGGCGACGCTTTGCGTCACCCATCCTTACCATATAATCAGTCTTTTTATATTGATTCCTATGGCATTAGATCCAGACATTCTTACCCCCGATCCAGCGATCGCCGAGGAGCTGATTCTAGAATCCACCGATCTAGAGCGGATTCGTCAAGAGTTAGCTGTCCTTGCTCAGAAATTATCGATCCCTCAGATCGAAAAACATTTATTTCTATGCGCCGATCAGACTAAACCGATCTGCTGTCCCAAGGAAGCAGGGCTGCAAGCATGGGACTATCTCAAGCGCCGCATCAAAGAACTCAATCTCGAAGCAAAAATCTTTCGGACTAAAACTAATTGTCTGCGCGTATGCGATCGCGGACCAATCTTGCTGGTCTATCCCGATGGTGTTTGGTATCATTCCGCAACACCAGAGTTGCTAGAGCGGATCCTCCAAGAACATATTATTGGTGGCACAATCGTCTCAGACTATGCCTTTGTCGCGCCAACCATACCTACAAACTTACCTACAGCTATATAAGAACTATAGTAGTAAAAATTTCTTATTTGCTGGTTTACCGGCCTATTGAGAAAGGGCGGCTTTGCGAGATTCAAATAGCTGTAAAACTGCCCCCTTAATGGTTGACATCACATAGGGATCGCAACTTGCAATTAATTCTTCAGAGGTAAAATTACCTTTAAAAAACTCCTTGGATAGTAGCAGCATCCGTTGCATTTCCGAAAATCCGAGAGACTTAACCATAAAAGTAGCCACGGGTGAATTCTTGACATCGTAACTAGAATCAACCGTTCTCCCTTTATCTAAAAGCTCTAATACCTCAGCTTCAATCGGCGTTGAGGGCTGATGGGGCGTATCGATTTCGGGTAAAAATTGTTCTAAGCCGATCACTGGCGTATCTTCGAGCGGTAGCTCACCCATCATCGTGGAGAGGGAAATGTCTCGCCCAATCCGAAAGGACAATGCTTCTAAAACAGCGATCGAGGTTAATTTTGTGCCTAAGTACAGCCTTGACACTTCCAAGTTTTGCTTGGTTTGAGCGAGGAGCTTGTAATAGTTTTTTTCGCTAGGCTCATCCCGATAGCGTCTAAAGACAATTTCGGGGGAAAGGAAGTTCATAAATCCTTCCATCTTTTGGATAGAAACTCGATAGCCATGCACGCTATAGGAGTTAACATTCTTCAGATCGTGATTTGTCTCTGGAATTAGATTCCAAGTGTTATTGAGAAATCGTGAAGAATTAGGGCTAGCAAAGTTTTCGACATCGCGGTTCGAGAGCCGTACGGCTCGTTTGACAATTTCCGCGATTTCGGGATCGCTCCAGCCAAACTGAAAGACTTCATTTGCCTCAACTAAACGACCAAATAGGAGATCGGAACAGGTCAACCCAGATTCTAGTTGCGGGCGAAAAGGAATAGTGGCTTCGATACAAGCTGCAATCTCAGTCAGTCTTGTTAAGGGCAACATATTTTCTAGCGCTTTTATTGCAATTAAGGCGCTAAGAAACTCATTTTGCCCAGACATTGGTAATAGGGGCTGTCCATGCTGAAAGCCGAACAGCATGATCACCATCTTAAAAGCGACATCTTCTTGTAATTCGGGAGGCTCAAGAATGACGAGCTGCTCGCGATCCTGTTTGATGTAGGGAGAAATATACCGACTGATATTCACGCTGATGCCTTGATCGACTTGTACATACACCAGATCATGAAATAATGCCGATATTACCTCGATCGCATCGCCCCCTTCCCCCACTTCAAAAATGTGATTGGGCGTATGGAAAGACCGCCAAGGACCAGTCATGGTCTGAATAATCAAATTGGAGATTTTGGTCAATTGCTCTCGGTTCGCCTGACCATTTAAGTCTGCGATCGCTTGAATTAAGCAATCTAGACATTTTTGTTTATCCTTTGCAGTACTCATCCAATCCTCTCCGAATTTAACATCTTCGTGTTTACAGCATTTTTCCGAGCATCTCAACCACAAAATGTTGTTGATATAGCGTTGTTTTAGTTTGTTTATGGAGAACTAAAACGGCAAAAGCTTTACAGGGTTTAATTTTTTGCACTTGACTCGGGAGCCTTGATTCCCTTGAAAAGGACTATAGCCTAGACATTTAGTGACCAGTACCTGATGATTTGTCGTTAATTCGTGGATATTTATATAAGCGCATTGCACTAAAGGCTTTATGTTGCATAAAACTTAAACCGAGTTGTATTGATGGCTGATTGGATTTGGTTAGTGTTGTCCAAGTACTCTAAGTAATTCAGGGGTAGACAAAAGAGACCACTATCTATCCTTAACATATTAATACGGCTCTCTAAAGATGACTGAAAATCTAACATAATCTGTCGATCTATCAGCGTAAGTAGTAGATTTTCTCAACCATTACTCATGATTCATCAAGTTTGAGCTTATGTATATCGTTAGTTTGGCTTGCAAAAGCCAGTAGAATCTAGCTTTTTGCGATCAAATAGGGGGGAGCGTGGTAGTCAAGTATCCAAGTATCAAGTATCCAAGTATCAAGTATCTAAGTATCAAGTATCTAAGTATCAAGTTGCAGCAAGAAGCGTCGCACCTCATAAAGATGGGCGGCGCAAAGCGCCACCCATCTTTACCTATGCAGTTTAAAGTATCGCGATGCGAGACATTATTCACATTTATTTTGGGAAAATTTTTGGGGAAATTTTGGGAAATTTGGGAATAGCTATTGTCAGCCCTATGTTGACGGTTTTATAGCTATTGCCTGTACTAGGACATAAACCCCAAGAATTGAGTGGCGGCGCGAAGCGCCGCCACTCAATTCTTGGGGTTTGATTTGTCCTAATTCAAGTGACTGTAGCTATATGGTCAATAGCTAGGAATTGCAACGTCGTCGCTATTTTTTGGGTTTTATGTCCTGATGATATACTTGATGCAGCTATCAATCGGGATAGCTATCAATCGGGGAAGACACACTTGCCAATAATGTCACCAATAATGTCACCAGTAATGTCAAAACGAATTAGCGATCGCTTGGTGCTATCCAATGGCATTGTGGTTTTAGTAACCGAAAACCCCACCGTAGATATTATTGCTGCGCGTTGCTTTTTTGCGGGGGGAGAAATGGTTGAAACCTCTGAAAAATCAGGGCTAACGCACCTAGCAGCTTCGCTGATGACAAGGGGAACCACAAGGTATTCTTCCCTCGAAATTGCGGAGCAGGTAGAGTCTATTGGTGCATCCCTTGGTACGGAATGTTCTAGCGATTATTTCTTGTTGTCATTAAAAACGATTACTGCGGACTTTCAAGATATGTTGTTACTGGGGGCGGAGATTTTACGATCGCCCAGTTATCCCGATAGCGAACTCGATCTGGAGAGGCGTTTGACCATCCAATCGATCCGAGCGCAGCAGGAACGTCCCTTAACTATTGCCTACGAGGGTCTACAACATTTGATGTATGGGGATCATCCCTACGGCTTTTCTAGCCTTGGTACGGAATTGTCGGTTAGTAATCTTACTCGGCAAGATCTCGTTGATTTTCACCATACCTATTTACGCCCCGATCAGATGGTGGTGAGCATTGCAGGGAATATCTCGATCGATCGGGCGATCGCAATGGTCGAAGAAGCCTTTGGCGATTGGCAAAACCCGACCCAATCCTTTACGATTAATACTCCATCACCCAACTTTCAACCCTTGCTCGTTACCCACGAGCAGGATACTCAACAGGCGATCGTCATGATTGGCTATCCTGCCCCCTCGGTCAGTTCTCCAGACTATGCCGCCCTTAAAATTATCTCGACCTATCTAGGCAATGGTTTATCGAGCCGCTTGTTTGTGGAACTGCGGGAAAAGCGGGGACTTGCCTACGAAGTATCAGCCTTTTATCCTACTCGTCTCGATACCTCACAATTTGTTGCCTATATCGGTACGGCTTCCCACAATACGGGCACAGCGTTGACAGGTTTGCGCCATGAATGCGAGCGCCTTGCGACAGTACCAATCACCGAGGCTGAATTAGCAGTTTGTAAAAGTAAGCTATTAGGACAATATGCTCTTGGCAAACAAACCAATGGTCAGATTGCTCAGGTATATGGTTGGTATGAGGTAATGGGCTTAGGTTTAGAGTTCGATCGCCAATTTGTGGAAGCGATCGAAGCGGTCACTGAAGCCGATGTCCAACGGGCTGCCCAAAAATATTTTGGAACGCCAGCGATTTCGGTAATTGGTTCGGGAGAAGCTTTACAGCAATTAATCTAATAATCTAGTAAGTAGCTAAGAGAGAATACCGCCCGCGTAGCGGGCGGTATTCTCTCTTAGCTACTCATACCAAGTTAATAAATGGCGTAGCCATTTATTAACTTGAAAAACCTTACTGGGTTTGGCTTTTAATTTACAAAAGTGTTGTCACACTTTCGTGAATTGGTATAATGCACCTAGTAATGCACAGATAATGAAAAGACCGATTTACCTAGATTGTCATGCGACGACCCCCGTTGATGAGCGGGTATTAGCTGCCATGTTGCCTTATTTTTGTGAAAACTTTGGTAATCCCGCTAGTGTCGGTCATTTTTATGGATGGGAGGCAGAAGCAGCCGTTAAGTTAGCGAGGGAAACGATCGCTCAGACCATTAATGCTACCCCTGAAGAAATTATTTTTACCAGTGGCGCAACCGAAGCCAACAATCTCGCACTTAAGGGCGTGGCTGAGGCTTATCACCTGAAGGGGCGACATCTGATTACCGTTCAGACGGAACATAAGGCCGTACTAGATCCCTGCGCCTACTTACAATCGCTTGGGTTTGAGGTTACCTATTTACCCGTCAACTCGGACGGATTGATCGATCTACAGGATCTCGAACGTGCGCTCCGTGCCGATACGATTTTAGTTTCGGTGATGGCAGCTAATAATGAAATCGGTGTATTGCAACCGATCGCCCAGATCGGTCAGATCTGTAGATCCCACCAAGTCCTATTTCATAGCGATGCGGCGCAAGCGATCGGTAAAATCCCGCTAGATGTAGAGGCGATGCAGATCGATCTGCTATCCCTCACCGCCCATAAAATCTATGGAGCCAAAGGGATTGGCGCATTATACGTGCGTCGTCGTCAACCGCGAGTGTCCATTGCCCCACAGTTACATGGGGGTGGACATGAGCGGGGAATGCGATCGGGAACTCTCTATACACCGCAGATTGTCGGCTTTGCGAAAGCGCTAGAAATTGCGATCGCTTCCCAAGAGGAAGAACAGCAAAAGACTCTATTTCTCCGCGAACATTTATGGCAAAGGTTAAGTGAATGCGATCGCATCATTCTCAATGGTCATCGCCAGCAAAGACTAGCAGGCAATCTCAATATCAGCGTTAAGGGAGTTAACGGACAGGCTTTAATGCTCGCTCTCCAACCCATTGTCGCCATTTCCTCTGGTTCGGCATGTACTTCGGCAAAAACTACGCCATCCCATGTCTTGATAGCTTTGGGACATTCTCAGGAGTTAGCCTATGCTTCCATTCGCTTTGGCATTGGTCGGTTTAATACTTTCGATGAAATCGAAATAGTGGCAGATCATTTGCTCGCATCAGTGCGATCGCTTCAATAGGACGAGTCAAAACCCCAAACAAGAGTGGCGGCGCGGAGCGCCGCCACTCTTGTTTGGGGATAAAACCGACTCAAGCGTGACAGCTATATTCCCAATTCGTTGATGTTAAAGCTATATTTGGAGAAATCGCGATCGACATGCTTGAAGTTCGTCTTTACCCCACTACGACGAATGCCACCCTCCTGAGTATCAAATCCGACAATTTCTCCATCTAGTTCTGGAATTACTCGACAGGCATACAATCCATATTTTTCGGGCAATAAGACATGGGGAATACCACTAAACTTTCTAAAATTACTGCTCGTAAATCCCTGCAAACCGCCAGCTTGCCTCGTGGCAGCCGCAAAGTCATTTTTTGCCCAAGTCGAAAAGACTAATTCATATTTACCTTGGGAATCTTTATATAGTTGCGGTACTTCCATTTCTGAATAGGAGCAGGGGCTTAAGATCGGATCTAAATATTCCCATTCTCCTTTGGACAGATTATTATCTTTCAGTCTTAACAATCCCACTACGCCATTACGCCCGATCGGTTCTTTCGTTGACTTTGCGGATAACAGCATATATATCTGTCCATTATCTTGAAATAGGAATGGATCGCGCCAAGCATGGGTCGATAGATCGCCGAGGGAATTTTTAAGCTGATAGCAATATCCAGGAGGAATTTGCATCAAAGAAAGTTGCCAGCGATTACTTAAAATGTCCTCGGTATAGGCAACTCCAATGTTTTGAGTCATACCATCATCTAATTCTCGATTTCTCGAAGTATAGAACAGGAGAAATCCATTTTTGATCTTGATAATATCTCCACTCCAAATGGAAGTGTTTGCCCAATGGTGCTTTGGAGGTTTTAAAATATCAAATTCTTTTTCTCCGCTCCATTCAATCCGCAGGAAGTCTGAAGTAACTGCATATCCTACGCAGGCTGCATGATGGTGCTTTGCCGATGGCACCAAAATCTCATCAGCATTGAGATAAAACAAGTGATATAAGGCTGTTTTGGGATCGAAATAATACCAGAAATCCCATACATATCGATAGGGATGTCGCATTGATGGAAACATAAAACCTGTTTACAATTTTGTAAAGGATGAGGAATTGATTGGTAGCTTTTAATTCAAAAAAATAGCAATGCTACTAATCTCCAACTAATACCAATTCACGAAAGTGTGACAACACTTGCGTGAATTGGTATTGCTTAAAATTGTGGTTTTGAGGGAGGAGGAGCAATAAATATGGCGATCGCATTATTAACTGGTGCGATCTCCGTTACCGAGCGATTGAGAATTTCGCCACCGAGAAAGAGGGTAGAAGAACTACCACCATCAAGGTTGAGCGCATCCACTGCCCCTATTTTTTTGAGAACTTCAGCAGTCTGGAGGAGATTGGGCGCAACCCCGTCAGGGGCAGCTTGAACTGTCGCAAGGAGCAGTTTACCTTTTTCCTTAGTTGTGGCGATCGCACTGCGGTTAGCCGCCTGAGTATCAAAACCTGCTTGAAACTGTTCTACTTTTCCGTCTAAAGATAAGCTTCCATTTTTGAGTAGTAGTGGACCTGCCCCAATTAGATTGGGAAAGCTGGCAAACTTGTCAGGAATGAAGGCTTGCCGACCGCGAACGGTCATCCCCACGGGTAATTGATTTGCCGCATCAGGCGTTTGTCTTGCCACTAGGACATAGCCATCACTGGGAATGGCAACCTGTCCGACACCGACGGCACTGCCCTGATATTGAGCCGTGACCCGATCGCCTCGTACCACAATGATCAGTTCGTTTTCGGTAAGCGGAGTATACAGGCTACCCCAATTGGATGTATAGCGAGCAATTCCCCTTTGTACGTAACCGCTATTGAGATTAGTAAGGGAAATTTTTGCCTGATTTGCCGTACTGATTTCTTCATTGAAGTTGAGGCGATCGACGATCGCGTCACCCTGCTCGTTCCAAGCGATCGCGCCTCTGACTAGCGCCGTTCCCGCAATCCACCGATTACCTTCTCGAATTGCGCCTACGGGTAACTTGCGAATGCGGTTAAAAAAGCCCCCATTGATTGCACCGATCGCTTGAGACTGTTCCACCATTTGCGGCAATGGCATTAAACCCATGATGCCTTCAGGTGAACCTTCGGGATTGCTCCAAATGGGACGTAATCTTAATCGCGGGGATTTCAAATCGACCTCTAAAGCCGTAACTGAGAATTTAATGGTCTTAGGCTCCTTATCTGTTTTGGGCTTGTTGGGAATTTCGACAACCCGTTCAATTCTCCGCAGCCCCTCAGCCCACTGCACCGTCAAGCTAGGGGGAATATAGTCCCGCCGCAGATCGATGACTAGTTTCGGGGATGGACTACTGAGCATCTCGATCGCAGGTTGGATCGATTCATTCAACAGAATCTGAATTTGGGTCGATTTCCCCATTGGCAATACGTTAACCGATTTTACCAAGTTCCCCGCGATCGCATTGGAGCCAATGGGCAGATCGGGTGAAACTTCCGCTGATACAAAGATCGTGATCGTATTACCCTGCTGACTGACTCGCCAAGGTGTGCGCCGACTGAGATCGATCGCTATGCGATCGCCCCAAACCTGTTTGCTTCGGCGCAGAGATTGCATTTGGGCATCGGGGGTATAAATATTGAGAGTAGTACCTGAGATTTCTGTCCGCCATTGCTCGGTAAATGGGGCGAGGGAGAGATAGCGCCATCGCCCCGTATTATCAAAGGTAACCTGTGAGAAGGTGGGACTCGAAAACCATCGCAGTCTTTGGCGATCGGCTTTGTCTGAATCCATCATCTGTACACCTAAACCACCCGTTAGCCAGTCTTCTTGTACGTATAGGTTTTGCTGTCCTTGCTCGACTTTCTTGATCCAACGCCCCGACCAAGTCTGTCCATTTAACTGGATGACATTGCCGCTATCCGCGATATTGGCAGAGATTGCACCGTCAGCAATGAGAATTTGACAGCTAACAGCAGTAAGAAGGGGGATTAGCGCTTTACGGTAGGTCATTTTCATGATGCGAATGAGGTTTAATACGTTATCTCCCAGAGCAGGGAGATAGGATTGCACTGAATTTATTACTCAAGGTGCTGGGTTAAAATAACGGGCGTGGACATTATCGATTTCTGCCAAAATCTCAGTACTGAGCCGCACATTAGCACTGTCGATATTTTCCTGAAGTTGTTCCATTGTCGTTGCACCGATGATTGTACTTGCCACAAACCAACGACTTCTTACAAATGCTAAGGCTAATTGGGTAGGAGATAAATCATACTTTTGTGCGATCGCTGCATATTCCGCAGTAGCTGCGCGGACATTAACCTTGTTATAGCGTTGACCAAAGTTAGGAAATAGACCGATCCTAGTATGGGTATTGGTTTGGTCACCTTGGAGATACTTGCCTGACAGATGTCCAAACCCAAGGGGGCTATAGGCGAGTAAACTCACTCCCTCGCGAAAACAAGCTTCGGCAAGGTGACTGTCAAAGGTACGATTGAGAAGACTGTAGGCATTTTGAATTGATAAAATCTTCGGCAAATTTAGTCTTTTGGCGGTATGACTAAATTCACAGATTCCCCAAGGAGTTTCATTACTGACTCCCAAATAACGAATTTTGCCTTCCTTTATGAGTTCGGCAAAGGTTTCTAATTGCTCGGCAATGGCGACCATTTCTCGCTCTTGCTGGGGATCAAAGGCTACCTGTCCAAACATCGGTACGTTGCGATCAGGCCAGTGAATTTGATAGAGATCGATGTAGTCAGTTTGTAAACGCTTGAGGCTATCATCTACGGCTTGTAAAATATTTTTGCGACTTAAGGCGGCGATCGCATCATCACGCAACCAATTGTAATTGCGTCCCGTACCAATAATTTTAGTAGCTACAATTAATTTATCGCGTTGTTGCTTGATGCGAGGCTGAGCTAACCATTCACCGATATATTGCTCGGTTCTGCCCTGAGTTTCTGCTTTTGGCGGCACTGGATACATTTCGGCAGTATCAATAAAGTTCACCCCCTGCGCGATCGCATAGTCTAGTTGTTCGTGAGCCTCAGCGATCGTGTTTTGCTGACCGTAGGTCATTGTCCCTAGGCAAATTTCGGACACCAAAAGATCGCTTGAGCCAAGCCTTTTATATTCCATGTTTGATGTATATATACCGCAAAACCAGAATACTACAGTGATTTCCGATTTATACGATTTATAAGTACGTCAGTATAATTAAATAATCAAACCAGAGCCTGTGCCGCCCGCGCAGCGGGCGGCACAGGCTTTTAAGTTTTAGGTTTATTTATACTTAGCTAAGTAGCTAGGCGCAATTAAATATAAAAAACCAAAATCTGTAGCGCATGCGCAGCGTGCGCTACAGATTTTGATTCTGGGTTTAATACCAATTCCCAAAATGGCAACGCCATTTTGGGAATTGGTATTAAATAGACTTTATCGGAAATAAACAAAAGAAGTTGCTAAAATAGGTGCATTTCAGAAAATTGCAAGTTAGAAAATGCTGTCATACGCCAAACTAAAAAATAAACCTCGGATTCTACAAAGTTTGACAG
>NZ_SELU01000106.1:0-10136 GCF_006861605.1 Pseudanabaena sp. UWO310
ACATTCTTGCAACAATTCATCGAGCAGTTCTTTGCGTATATTCATCTGTTTTGGTGTTAGTAGTTGTGTGTCTAGATTGTCTCTCTGTATATATCCCAGACTTTACACAAAATACTCTACACTCTCGTTAGAGATTTTCAAGATACTCACTCATTTTTTAGGTTGATATTTGGAATCTTTCTCTCAATTCCCCACTTTATTTTTACCCAAAATAGTTCGTCCAGAAAGTAGGCGATCGTTGTGTATATGTTGCTCACAATCATGAAGCCGATCGCTACCTTCGTAGTCCCAGTCAGGATGTAGATTGTTGTAAAGTCCAAACACATAATCAGGATGCGATAGGTAAAAGTTTTTACTAGCGATCGGCGTAGAAGTATTGATTGAGCCATGAAAAGTTCCAAATAAAAGATAGTTATTAACTCACTCTAAGCAGAAAGTTATAAGACCTTCATCCCTACCCTAGCCCCTCTCCCTTTTTGGGAGAGGGAAGAAGAAAAACTCAAAAACGGCTCTTACTCCTGCTCTGGGAGAATGGGATGAGGGCAGATCTTCGCTCTGCATAATGTGGTTTTCCTCCTAATTATTTGTTTGGATTAACTTACTTAGATGGATTATTGGCTTCATAAAATGCCCGGGCCTGAGCTAATAGTTGCTCTTCGGTGAGATGTTGTTCGTTGACCACGATCGCACCCACAACTTTTTTAGAAATATATGGGTGATTTTGTGCGAGTTCATCTACTAGATAATCCATAGCACTGCTGGCTCCAGTTGAGCTGCCAAAGATCAAAATCTGTTCCGCACCTTTTAAATTTGCAGCGATCGCTTCATAGAAAGACTTAAGTTCAGGTTGTCCCTTAGCATTGTCATGCAGATTGTGGAGATGACGGCGCGTACCATCTGAGTCGTAAGGGATGATATCCACTGGCACTGAATCCCGTACTTCTGTTTTATAGATCCTAGCCTCATGGTGATTAATTACAATTAGCAAATGGGTTCCATCCTCAGTTGGATCTGCCAATTCAGGCACACTGGAACGTTCCAGAAAATGCCGAATTTGCATCAATTCTTTAGTATCGGATAGATCTTTATGCTTGGGAGGATGGAGTACCAGTACTTCGCCATGCCTTGTATATTTGAGATTACCATTATGCTCTTCAGTTACTTCAGCTATTGCCTCTAGCATTGATCGCACGTCATGCCATTGCAAATTATGGGCGATTGGATGCTGAAAGATCCCTCTGTAAGTGGTTTGATGAGCCTTGGACATTGATATTTCCATTGACTTTATCCTTGGGGTTAATTTTTAGTTGAGATTAAACTGTCACAATTTTTGTTTCTACGCCGTTAGCTTGGCTCCAAGGGAAAAACATGCTTTTTTCATGTTCCCACTCCTTCCATCGCAGCATTGTACTCGCCCTGACGTGCTGCCCAGTTACACTTAGCTCGATGCAACAGAGCCTGCTGAGCCTTTGATACATTCGCCTCTTTGCCTTGCCAAATCTCCAAAGCTGGTTGCTGGATAGCGCGGGCAAAGGAAAACGTCAAAGCCCAAGGCGAAGGGCTTTGCCCTACCGTAGGCGATCGCGACTTGAATCTTAGATTCATGGCATTCAAACGAGCCGAGGCTAGTTCAGCAGATTGTCCACCTGACAAGAACGCAATAATCGGAACAGCCGCAGGGACTGCCCGTAATAGACAGTTCACCGTAGCATCAGCCACCTCATCCACCAATTCTTGTTGAGAGCAAGTAAATCCTGGAAGCACCATATTAGGCTTTAGGATCATGCCCTCTAACATTACCCTCTGTGTGTAGAGTTGGTTGAAGACAGTTCGCAGGACTTCCTCTGTTATCTGGCTGCACTGTGACAGACTATGGACTCCATCCATCAGCACCTCTGGCTCGACAATTGGAACCAGTCCAGTTTCTTGGCACAACGCCGCATAGCGAGCCAGTGACTGGGCATTGGCTTCGATACAACCCCGACTGGGAATGCCATCAGCGATGGTAATCACCGCACGCCACTTGGCAAAACGCGCACCCATTTGAAAATATTCCTTGAGGCGATCGCGCAAGCCATCCAGCCCTTCGGTAATCTTTTCTCTAGGATGACCCGCCATATCCTTAGCACCGATGTCAACTTTAATTCCCGTAATTATTCCTGCATCGGAGAGCACCTTAATAAAAGAAGTGCCATCTTTCTTGTGTTGGCGGATCGTTTCATCGTAAAGAATCACGCCACTAATATACTCACTGAGACTGGGCGTGGTGATAATTAACTCTCGATAGGCACGTCGAGATTCTTCGGTCTGGGGAATGCTTAACTTTGCGAATCGTCTGTTACAGGTGGGATTGCTTTCATCCATCGCCAGCAGCCCCTTATTATTAGCAACAAGCATCTTCGCAGTTTCCATCAAATCTTGAATATTCATTTCGGGTTGCTCCAGAAGATTGATCTTTTCTAAGGCTGTTATTTTCTCAAGGCGGCGCTGAAAACGTTCGTCTCGCTGGAAATGAGCAGCCAGAAATGTCTGAACTAATTCCCAAGCTTCGGCATATCCAGTGACTTGTCCGCCCAGACACATCACGTTCATGTTGTCGTCTTCTACTCCTTGATGAGCGGAGAATGAATCTGCAATTAACGCCGCGCGCACGCTTGCTACCTTGTTGGCGGCAACACAAGCTCCTACCCCACTGCCGCAAATGGCTAAACCGCGAAGGATTGTACCCTTTGCTACAGCTTGTGCTAGTGGTACAACAAAATCTGGATAGTCATCACCTTTAACCAACTCAAAAGCACCAAAATCCCTAACCTCGTAGCCAGCATCTTTTAGCGCAGCAGCCAGTTGTGCTTTTAACTCAAACCCACCATGATCCGCCGCGATCCCAATGTGCATTATTTTCCTCCCAAGCTAACGGGATGTTTCTCTATCGATGTTGCACTTAAACTCCACTTCCAGTTGAGGATTTCTGGCAAGTCTTCGCCATGTATGTCGATGTAATGCTTATGCTCGATCAACTTGTCCTGCATCATCTGTTTGAGATAGGCTCCCTTACTACTTAAATGCGGCAGGCGATCGACTACATCTTGTACCAAATGAAAGCGATCTAGGTCGTTCTGTACCCGCATGTCAAAGGCAGTCGTGATTGTGCCTTCTTCCTTATAGCCGCATACATGCAGGTTGCGATTTTTACGTCGATAGGTCAGACGGTGAACTAGGGAGGGGTATCCGTGAAAGCCAAAGATGATGTGCTTATCGACGGTAAACAACGAGTCAAAATCCTCTTCGCTCAAGCCATGGGGATGTTCACTCTCAGATTGCAACTTCATCAGATCGACAACATTGATCACCCGAATTTTCAGTTCAGGCAGATGTTTTCGGAGAATGGAAACTGCGGCGAGGATTTCCAACGTGGGTGTGTCTCCACAACAGGCCATCACCACGTCTGGCTCAGTATCTTGGTCGTTGCTAGCCCATTTCCAAATACCAATGCCTTCCGTACAATGCGCGATCGCTTCGTCCATGTTTAGCCATTGCGGCAACGCATGTTTGCCAGCTACTACCACATTGACATAGTGGCGGCTACGCAAGCAGTGATCGAAGACCGACAGAAGGCAATTGGCATCGGGCGGCAGGTATACGCGCACGATATCGGCTTTCTTGTTGATTACATGGTCGAGAAAACCGGGATCTTGGTGCGTAAAGCCGTTGTGATCTTGCTGCCAGACATGGGAGGCAAGAAGATAGTTCAGCGATGCGATTTTACGTCGCCAAGGCAGTTCCGACGTTACCTTCAGCCACTTAGCATGTTGGCTGAACATGGAGTCAACAATGCGAATGAAAGCTTCGTAGCTGTTGAACAAACCGTGCCGCCCAGTTAACAAATAGCCTTCTAACCAACCTTGGCACTGGTGTTCGCTAAGCATTGAGTCCAAGACTTGTCCAACTGGTGCGAGAAATTCATCATTTTCTTCTTCACGAGCCTCCCACTGACGGTTGGTAACTTCAAATACTGCACCAAGCAGATTTGATAGCGTTTCATCGGGACCAAAGACTCGAAAATTACGCAGATCCTGATTCAACTTGGCAACATCCCGTAGGAACTTACCCAATACAAACGTGTCCTGCCCTTCCAATGCTCCAGGCGAAGGCACTTGTACTCCATGGTCGCGGAAGTCTGGCATTTGCAGATCTCGGAGTAGTATGCCGCCATTGGCATGGGGGTTTGCGCCCATCCGTCGATTGCCCTTCGGCGCTAACTCAGCTAATTCGGGGATTAGTCTGCCATCAGTATCAAAAAGTTCTTCAGCTTTGTAGCTCTTCATCCATTGTTCCAACAGTTGGACATGATCGGGGCGTGCGGAATTTACAAGCAATGGGACTTGATGCGATCGGAAGGTTCCTTCAATTTGCAGTCCATCAACAATCTTCGGTCCAGTCCAACCCTTTGGCGATTTAAGGACGATCATCGGCCAACGCGGTCGAGAGGAGTCATTTTTGTTACGCGCATTGGTTTGGATTTGCTGAATCTCGGCGATCGCTATTTCTAAGATCATTGCCATGAGTTCATGCATCTTTTCTGGATCGTCACCTTCGACAAAGTAAGGTCTCCAACCGCAGCCAAGTAGAAATTGTTCTAACTCCCCATGCTCGATACGGGCTAGGACAGTTGGGTTACTGATCTTATAGCCATTTAAGTGCAGAATGGGCAGCACCGCGCCATCGGTAATTGGGTCGAGAAACTTGTTGGACTGCCACGAAGTAGCCAAGGGACCTGTTTCCGCTTCACCATCGCCAATAACACAGGCGACGATTAGATCAGGATTGTCAAAAGCATCGCCAAAGGCATGACTGAGAGAATAACCTAGTTCTCCTCCTTCATGAATCGAGCCGGGGGTTGTTGGCGCTACATGACTAGAAATTCCGCCTGGAAATGAGAATTGCTTAAAGAGTTTTTTCAGCCCAGCTTCGTCCTGAGTGATGTTTGGATAGACTTCACTCCAAGTACCTTCGAGATAAACGTTACCCACGATCGCTGGACCACCATGCCCAGGACCAGCAACATAGAACATATTTAAGTCATATTTTTTAATGACTCGATTTAAGTGGACATAGATGAAGTTCTGCCCTGGAGTTGTCCCCCAATGCCCGACCACAAGAGGTTTTACATGGGATAGTTTTAATGGCTCCTTGAGGAGCGGATTGTCGTAGAGATAAATTTGCCCAACCGACACATAGTTAGCAGCACGCCAATAGGCATCGATTTTATGGAGTAGTTCTGGAGAAAGTGTATTAGTCTTGGTCTTTAAGGGAAGTGTAGTGGTTGACATCGGTTAAGTTTCCTATGTAATACCAATTCCAATTATGCAGATGAAGATTAGGAATTCACTTCAGTGGGAAGGCTCCTTGGCAATTAAGTCCTCTACCCAGTATCCTTGTCGGTTATAATGAAGATGCAATTTAGTCTCGTAATCCAGAGTTAGTAGAGACTCATCCGTATATTCTGGCGATCGCTTGATGGTCTCGCGAGAATGATTTACAAATATTTTCGACTCATCCCAACTAACACTCTCGATCCATTGCGGTGAAAGTAGGATCTTTTTCCCAGACCACCAGTTGGCTGTATTGATGATGAGATAACGAATCGTCCATGTTTCATCATCAATGATGAAATCCTCAGTGTGACCGATCTCACCATCTGTGGCTTGGATATGATAGCCACTCACCTCATGGGTGCTACGCAAATGGGGATCCCACGATTTCTCTTCTCGATTGAGTTCCTCCGTTAGTTCGGGAGTATGCTGAATGTACGGATAAGCTCCCCACATATATGAACCACTCCAATACGTCGGGTATCCATAATACCCAAGGTAGGATATCTCAAATTGCTTGGAAACTGGTTTGTCGCTGCTCAAAGGAGGACTGTTTTCAATCTGCTCTTTTGTCAAATTGATGGTGATGTCATGTTGTTCCTTAATCACTGCGATCAGTGCATAAAGGGGGATCAACACCTGCTGACCTGTAAGCCAGTTTCCTGTGTCAGCGACTAAATAACGAATTGTCCAATACTGATCATCGAAGTAAAATTCTTTGACTTTTCCGATTTCACCATTGAGGCTATTTAAACTATATCCATTAAGTGTTTTGGCTTTATTTAACATCTTCGATTCCTCATCGCTAGGTATGATAATTTTTTAGAATAGAAATTCAGCCGTTAAACAGGCGAGCAAGATTAAGTCATCTTTTAGAGTTCTAATTTTAAATACGTTTAGATGAATCAAAACATTTTTCTACTTGACACCACTATGTTCTTATAAGGATGTCTGAAATAATGTATATGCTTTCGTATGAATTACATGATTAGTGTTAGCTTTATTAAATCTTTACATAGATAAGACAACGATTCGTGCATTTTAGGTATATAAGTCAGAGGAGAATGATGGCAATCTTGGACTGAATTTGAGTATTGTAATTGTGGATAAATAACCAGATAACTCCTATACGGTTCTTCAATTTCTTAGATGTCGATTCGTGTCAGGAACTGTTACTTTGTTGTATCACCTTGATAAAGTGAAAAGTTTAACAATCGAGATTGGCTCAATAGGTGTTTCGGGGAGTGCTTTAGCTTAAATGGATGAAATGCTTGATAGGTAATGGTTTTAGACTTAGAGATTTTTGATATCTGAGACACCCGTCATTAAAAGCATTGAGCCATTTATCATGTTTGACTTCCCCAAAACACCTATAGAGCCTATTTATCTAAATTAGAAGCAACTGCAAAAGAGTGTGTTAGCACAGAGCATCACTACTGTCTCTTGGGCAAGTAAAGAATTAAATTTATTTTATACAATCTATTCAATTTATACATTAAACGTATAGGATATCAAACAGCCCTATAAGATGCTAGTCAACGTAAACGAATTAAAACGTTACGGAAAACA
The DNA here is from genome assembly GCF_006861605.1 of Pseudanabaena sp. UWO310. Taxonomy (NCBI): domain Bacteria; kingdom Bacillati; phylum Cyanobacteriota; class Cyanophyceae; order Pseudanabaenales; family Pseudanabaenaceae; genus Pseudanabaena; species Pseudanabaena sp. UWO310. The sequence continues at coordinate 6,942 of NZ_SELU01000106.1, forward strand.
ATATGCCAACTCTTATCGTCGAAAAGACCGATACAGATATCAAGACTGATGTGCTTGCAGAACTCAAATATGAGCCGAGCGTGAAGGTCACTGATATCGGGGTCTTAGTGAAAAATGGAACCGTGACGCTCAATGGCTACGCGACTAGTGCTGCGGAAAGATGGGAGGCTGTTCGTGCAACTAAACGGGTTGTTGGCGTAAAGGCGATCGCCGATGATATTGAAATCAAGCTTCCTGAATCCTTTATCAATACCGATTCAGACATTGCCACTGCCGCGATCCATCACATTGACTGGTTCACGACCATTCCCAGAGGATCTGTAAAAGTAACAGTTCGGAATGGCTGGATCACATTAGATGGTGAGGTGGATTGGCAATATCTTAAGATTGCCGCAGGACATTTTCTGCATCACTTGTCAGGTGTTAAAGGCGTATCTAATGAGATCTCGATCAAATCTAGACTGTCGGTAACAGAAGTCGCTACGGACATTAAAGCTGCATTCAAGCGCAATGCCATGCTCGATGCCAATAAGATCCAAATTGATGTTGCTGGCAGCAAGGTGACTCTCAAGGGTAAGGTTCGCAACTATGCTGAGTTGGAAGAAGCAGAGCGAGCGGTCTGGGCTGCATCGGGTGTACTAACAGTTGATAATCAGCTATCCGTGCAGTGGTTTGGTTACGATACTTAGAAACCATTTAAGAATCTCTTTCTGTTGTCAAAAGCCCTAAGAGATGGGTGCGGTCTTAATCTGATACCTTCTTAAATTAGCGAAATTCTTGCCTAGCATAGCTTTTGTCGAATCCACTCAAGGATTATAATTTGAATTAGCAAAAGTCAAAATACTTACGCAGTAAAGGATTATCAAGTCGAGGTCGCACCCTAAGAGATCTTCCTCAATCCTCATTTACAAGGGGGAAAAAGATTCTGGTTAAGCATCTCTCCAATTTAAATTGTCTCCACTAATTTTTTACAGCGAGGAATCCTATGACGAATACAATCACCTTCAGCAAATCTATCCCTCAAGAGCAATGGGGTAAATTTTTCGACCAGTTTTCAGGCGATTATCTCGGACGACATATTGAGATTGAGATCATTGATTCGGAGATTGGCGATGAATCATTGATTAAAAATGCACCTTTGTTGGCAATAATTTACGATCGCCCAGATAAGGGGGACAACTTGGCAATCGAGGTGGGTAAAGATGAGGTGACCTATGGTCATACAATCGATTCACCAAAGGAAATCTCAACGGGTGAGAACTCAAATAGTGAAATTGTGGCGATTCAGATTAAAGACACTAGTGGTAGAAAAACATTGATCAAACTGGAAGCAACGATCGCAAGTATATCTACATAGAGAGACATAACTTCCTGTCAAGATTTATTAGCTATTTCAATCAATCTATTCAATGTATACACTCCTGATACGTGATCTCAAGCATTGAGATGAGATGCTAGCTCTCGTATACAAATCCTGTATCACTTTAAGAGAAATAAATGACTACACTTCTATCTGTCCAAAAAACTGACATAGACCTCAAGGCAGATGTGCTTGCTGAACTCAAATATGAGCCGAGCATCAAGGTTACAGACATTGGTGTCTTAGTCAAAGATGGAACGGTTACACTCAATGGCTATGCAACTAGCTCTAGCGAGAAATGGCATGCCGTGCAAGCGACTAGACGAGTTGCTGGTGTCAGAGCGATCGCCGATGACATCGTGGTTAATTTGCCGAGTTCTTCGGTGCATACAGATGGAGACATCGCCACAGCCGCCGCACACCACATCGACTGGTTCACATCAATTCCGAGAGGAACTATTAAGGTGACGGTTAGTGATGCTTGGATCACCCTTGAAGGCGAGGTCGAGTGGCAATACCTGAAGAGTTCTGCGGAAAACTTCTTGTATAATCTTTTGGGTGTTAAAGGAGTGTCTAATCTGATTACAGTCAAGTCTAGATTGAAGGCAACAGATATTACCAGCGAAATTAGGGATGCCTTCAAACGTAATGCGCTGTTAGATGCGAACAAGATCCGTGTTGAAACTACTGGAAACAAAGTGACGCTTCATGGCAAGGTTCGGAACTATGCCGAACTAGACGAAGCCGAGCGAGTTGCATGGGGCGCACCAGGAGTACATTCTGTGGACAATCAACTCAAGGTGGAGTGGTTTAGATTTGAATCTTAACGTTAGTGGCAGCGCAAAGCGCTGCCGCTAGGCAGCTTTTGCAGTACCGAATATTAGAATAACCCAGTCGAGAGAGAATCAAGATGAGCATTACTGAATACGACGATACTGATGAGCAAGTTATTAGCTCTAGATGGATGACCACGATCACTATTGTAATCAGGCGAGAATCTGACTATTTCCCGTGAGATATAGCAATCCAAAAGGAGTTATGAGAGTCATAGCCTTACGAATCTCATAACTCCTAAAAAACTATAAATTAGCCCTCAAGAAAAATTTTCAATATAAGGAAACAAACTCATGATCTATCCACATTCCATTATTGGTCATTTTCCTTCCCATATAGAAGCAGAAAGGGTGGTATTGGAGCTACAAAAGCAAGGATTTGATATGCAAAAGCTCTCAATCATTGGCAAAGACTATCAGACCGCAGAACATATACGTGGATTCCTAACATGGAAGGATACAGCCAAAGCTGGTATAGCAGGAGGCGTTTATTGGGGTAGTTTCTTCGGAGGGCTATTTGGTATTTTGGCAGGTGCTGGAGTCGTATTCATCCCTGGAATTGCTCCTATTGTCATCGCTGGTCCTATTACAGGAGTATTGGCAGGTTGGCTAGAAGGAACGATTGTTGGCGGCGCTGGCGCTGCATCTGTTGGCGGACTAGCAGGCGCTTTGGGTGGATTAGGAATTCCTAATCATGAAGTACTCAAGTACGATGCTAAAATCGAAGCAGGTGAGTTCATTATTCTTGTGACAGGTAGTAATGATGATGTCAGACAAGCAAAGCAGATTCTCGACAGCATCAATAGCGATACAAACAGGTTAGTCGCTGCTTAGGAATCGAAGATCTAAGAGATCCCCCCTCAATCCCCCTTGTAAAGGGCAGGGCTATTTCAAGAAAGAGTAAGTAGATACTAAGGATATTAATTAAGTCATATAAACCGAAATCAAGGCATAATTGAAGCAAAATCAGTAAATGAAGTAGAAAATGAGTAAAAGCCTTAT
>NZ_SELU01000107.1:0-10015 GCF_006861605.1 Pseudanabaena sp. UWO310
TCAAACTTCGGTTATGGTTCAATTTATTGAACTTATAGCTTTTGTATTTACATATGGATTGAACCACAGAAATAAATGTGAAACTGCTTCTATACATTGCTTTTGTTTCCCGACAAGTCTATTATCATTGAGGAATCAGAATGAACGAAGATAAACTTAACCCAATTCATCCAGGGGAAGTTCTTTTAGAAGAATTTCTTAAGCCGATGAACTTGAGCCAAAATCAACTAGCATTAGCTCTTCGAGTTCCCGCCCGACGTATTAACGAAATCATTCATGGTAAGCGCCGAATTACCGCAGATACGGCAATTCGCTTAGCATTCTATTTTAATATGTCCCCCAGATTTTGGCTCGGATTACAAATGGACTACGATTTAGATATAGCTGAAGATGAAGTTGGCGAAAAGTTAAAAATGGAAGTCTCAGTTTTTAGCTAAAGCGATCGCGGTTTGATTTTTGAATTGGCGATCGTGATGTTTTGGGTGTTGAGAGGGGCGATCGCTGGTTGATTTTTTTGAAGAAGCGATCGTGGTTTTTGGGGTATTGAGCGGGGCAACTGTATTCACATATCAAAACAATTGCTACAGGGATGAGCCCTGATATTTGAGATATAGCGATCGCACTTTTTCTTTGAACTTTTCCCGCACATCTTCTGGTTCGATAATTTCGCAGTCTTCGGCATAGGGCATAATTTCGCGATAAAACCAAAATGTACTGCTAACTGTACGGCTAATTTGGCGAATGGGGTAATCATTTAGCCAAATATCATCGACATCATCTTTTTTCGGTTTGTAGGCAAAGGCGAGTTTGCCTGAAAGTTGGAAGGTGACAGTAACTTGAGCAAGTTGTGATCGCCATTTACCTTGGATCGGGGTAATTGCTGCTTCGGCGGGGATACGATCGATCCTGAGACAGCGATTGTGTCTGAGGGTTTCGATATCATCGCTTCCTGTCGTTTCTGCACACCAACAATCAAGGTAAAGCCGTTTGTCGTGGGGGCTGATTTGGGCATGATAGATTGAGAATTCATGGGGGTGATCGGCGGCATCACGATAGATCAACCGAAAGGGTTGATTTTGTTTGATATATCGATCTAGCACTTGTCGCCAAATTTCAGGAGGTTTGTCTAAAATTCGCTCAATGTCTCGACGTAATGGTGTTGTGATTTCGCTACGTTCTAGCAATAGGTTGGCGATCGCTTTGGCAAGCTCGATTTCACCGTAATCGATTAATAGTCCCAAAGTACGGCTTAGGGCTTCAATGCGATCGCTAGACCAGTCATTATTTTTTGAGATTTGAATTTGCTTACGGGCGATCGCTTCAACGAGCTTGGAGATATTTGGGCGATCGCCCCATTTCATGCCAAGTTCGAGGGCTATTTCCTCTAACTGGGTTTTGTCGCGATCAGATATGGATAATGTGATTGATTCACCTTTACGTCCCATTGATTATTTTGTACGTACATTTTGTACGTTTAAGCTCTTGTTTACTTTAATTATGTGTGTAAAAATAGGTGAAAGCAACAAGTTAAGTACAAATTAATTTGGCGATCGCGCTTTCAGATATTAATGAGGATGTGGAGTTATGAATATTGATCCCTATTAGGGCTTGATTTAAATTGCTGGCTCAGCCTAAACAGTTAACTATTTTCAATCCCTAAAAGGGTTTAAAAGGCTTACTACGAACCGCTTAGATATTATACCTGAAGATCGATCAAAATAAATATTTTTGGCTATACTGTTAACTAGACATATTTTTTATATGCTACACTTCAAAAGTATTAAGTTACTTGAGGTGACAGGTATGAATTACTCAATGACATTTATTGATCGCAAAATCACTGAGTATTCTGAGCAGATTGAGAATTATAAGAAAGAGATCTTACGTCTCAAGCAATTGATTCAAGAGCTTAAATGGCAATGCTTACCTGATGAAGATGGTGATATAGCCAGTTATGACGACATTGCATAAACCCTAATTATGAGGCTTGTATTTTATGTCAAGGTTATTAGGCAGACCGCCAAAAACTCTAGAGGAGCAATACTTTAGCGAGATTCGTCCTGAGTTTTATAAAATTCATGGAAATCATCATCAACATGGTGTAAGGAAAGGAACGACGCTTGCACAACATTTTGATTCTGCTTGTCAATTTGTGCTTACAGTTAGTCGGATCGCAGAAATACCTGAAGATAAACGGGCTGTTTTACTTGCTGCTACGGCTGTTCATGATTTAAATAAGCTTGATCATAAAGGTCGTAATGTTAAGACTTTGGCTAGAAATCGTGAGTTTTTGGAACAAGAACTTTACAGAGTAGGTGTTTCTAGTCTGATTAAGAATGATGAAGATTTAGAATTAGCTAGAAAGTTGATTGAGCGCCACTCTGGACATAATGCTAGTGATGGGGCGCTATTTTTGCCTGAAGATCCGATGATTAGAAGAATTGCCGCAATTCTCATCGCCGCAGATTTGTTTGACTTGGGTATTGCTGAAAAAGAGCGCTTTCGGAAAATTGAGAATGAGTTGACGGTTGCTTTTGGTAGACCTAGCAAGTTATTTAAGGTAAGCGTTTCTCAAGATCGGAGTTACATTACGGCTTTGCTTTTAGGTGCTTGTGAAGAAGTGCTTGCAGAGAAAGGTTTGACAACTTTATCGATATTTCCCGATCATATTCTTTTTGAAGGTAGAACTTTTCCCACTGGCGATCTAACTAGAGAAATTGCTGCTCGTTGGCAATTTAAAATCGATAGTGTTTTTGGTGGGAATATCGATCAATTGGTCAAAGCTACTAAAGACGGTATTAAAATTTCGGCTCATGCTGTGCAACATAATCTTGATGAGGTTTTGGGCGTTGTACTGGCACTGTTAGAGAAGAAAAAAGCAGGATTTAAGTTAGATAAAGTGCAAACTGATGTCAAAAAATGGGGCGGTGAGAAAGCTGGAGAAGAAGCTCTTACTGAAGCGGCTAATGTGGGCTTATTGCCTGTAAGTAATGCCGAAGAGTTCGGATTGTCGGAAGCGTTAAAATCTGCATATTTGAGTTATCGACAAATTGAACCTGAACTTTCGACAGTGCAAGTATGGGATGCGATCGCAAAACATACGGGTTTATCTGAGGTTCAAAGACTTGCTTTAGAGCCATTTGATGCTCAATATGCCCGATCGCTATTTGCAGCTAAAGCGGTTACAAATGGCATAGATGGGGCGATCGCAGCACTTCGAGATTCTTTAGAACTGCGAAAAAATAGCCGTCAGGAACAGAAAGGTTCTGATGTTTCCGAAGAGGTTATTGATGCTGTCAATCGAACTCTCAACTGGCAAGCGACAAGCATTCTCAAGGGAGGTGAAGAATTAGACGCTTATATAAATGCAAATCCAAGGCAACGATGCTCTTTAGGTTCTACCTATGGCGAAACCGATAATTTAGCTGCGCCAACAATGCCCATTGGTACTAAGGTTCAAGTTTTCTCTAATCGTTTACCAGGGGGGATGAGTAGCGATCCAACTAGACAAGCCGATCCGATGACTTCTTTAGGTTATCAGTTAATGAATGTTGGTGCATTTTTCCCTGCGGTTAAAAAAGATCCCCCGTTCTATTTACACTTAGCTTTACCCCAAGGATCATGCCCTGAATTGTTGAGGATTTGGCGAGAATGGATTAGAGAACAAGCGGCAACCAATACAGAAGGAGGAACAGTTAATGTAGATGAACTGAAACTTTATCGGGATAATGAGATCGAGTTTAAATCAAATAAAGTTGTTGGGTTTGCGTTCCCCAAACGACCTGATTTTGTACATGCAAGCATAGTTTTACCTTTGACTTGGGGTGACACAAACGCTTCTTTAGCAATGCTTAAATCTCTGAGATTAGCTCTAGAAATTTCTTTGGCTCCTGATTTTGGATTTCCATTTGTTCTGAGTTCTGGTATGCAGGTGGAAACATTGCATGATGGATTTGGACGAGTGGAAGGAATACCTAGCTCTTTTGGTGGGTTACTCGGATCGGGAAATTACACCTATGAGGAGGCTTTAGAAATACGCGATCGCTTGAGATGTCTAGGAAAATTAGCCTTAGCTGTTTCAAGTCTAAATAAACTTGACGATTGTTTGTATGACTTAGCCCGTGCTACAACCCAGCCATTTAGTCTCTACTATGTGCTGCTACGTTGGATTTTACGAGAGCAGGACGAACCAAATTGGGCATTCAATTGGGATCGGATTCGTCAACCTTTAAACCTTTTAATGGAGAGCCTTATGCCTGACAATAACGCATTAACACATTATCTGAAAGAAGCAACATTTCTTGCCGCAGAAGGGAATTTATGGGGAAGTTCTAATGACAAAAGAACTTCGCTGGTTGAACCTTTTGCTGCAATGGTATCAGCAATTCGTGGGTTGAAATCATATATGCCTCTAGATGTAGTGTTTGCTGCTCTTGTACAGAGCTATCACACACGTCTTGATCGCATTCGAGATTTTCAAGTTGGTTTAACTAAGCTTGAGCAACTCAAGAATTATTATGCTGTTTTGAGATCGCTTTATGAGGATGTCTATCAGGCTAGACCTGAGAAGTTTCTTGCTGATCAGAAAACACTAGAAGCTGCTTATCTATTCTTCTTGCAAGAAGCTAGGCGCAATAAAAAGGCAAAGAGTGAGAACGAAAACAATACCAAAACTATATAAAGGAGATTTCCATGTCTGTTGATAAACTTTCTAAATTTCTTGCTACCACTTACGAGAACTTTCCAAAAGGTCGCACCATTGGCTTAGTTGTGTTGAGGACTACGCTATCTGAAACAATTTTTCGTACAGAAGGTACTGGGGAGCCAATCTGCCGTGAGTTTGTTCAAGCAGGAGAAACTGACCCTAGTATTATTCAGCGTCTTGTCATGACGAAACGCAAACAAGTTGCGCCCGAACGTCGCAAAGGTCGCGAATTTCTTCGTGCTGAATCGCTGCTTTATCCAAGTAAAGATGGTACTTTCTGCTCATTAAATACGAATGCTCCCTGTGAGATGTGCGTGGATTGCTTCCTATATGGATTTGCTGCGGGTGGAGGTGGAGCGCAAAAAAGTCGAATCTGGACTGAAGACGCTTTTAGTTTGTTACCAGCTTCTGATCTAATCGGTGATCGCACCATCAACGCTATTTTTGAAACTGGCACAATGCGCGATGAAAAAGGTAATGCTTCAACTGCATTAAATACCAGCGAATACATTAAGCCTAGTGTGCATTTTCTAGATGTAGTCACGCTCAAAGATGTTACTGCGGATGAGTTGCGCTACATTGTTGGCAACATCTTGTTAACCAGTCGCTATGGTGCTGTATCTAGTCGTGTTGGTCGTATGGAAAATCAGATTCTTGGCATTTTTGGCGGTATTGCTGAATTACCCAGTTCTTTAGAGTTGGTGCAGTCAGTTCATGATGCGTTTACATCTTCAGGCAAAGCTCTTGAGCATCCATTTGAATCACAAGCGATCGCTGATGTCACCAAACAAGTTATCTCTAATTGGACAAATAAGCGAGGTGTCTCAGTGAAACTATCTGATGCAGAAGTATCTGAACTCATTGCCGATGTCGATCGCCACTGGTCAGAAGATGAGCGTGATAGCTTCTTGAAACGTCTTGATGCTTCTTATGAGCCATTCCGTCATGCTCCTGCGGAGAAAAAAGCCAAAGGTAAAGGCAAGGCTAAAGACACTGAAGCAGGAGGCTAACCCATGCCTCGCAATGCAAACGAACAGTTAAGTTTACTAACTAAACCAGAAACTCCCGTTGTTAACTTCCAAAAAGCTAGACTTGTTGAGCTATGGTGTGCTGAGTCGATCTTCTTTTCTTCTAGAGAGTTGTCGGACTGTTACTACACAGAAGGAGTGATTGGGAACTATGCCCTTGCCTATGCGTTAGGTTGGGCGCGATCGCCTTATCGCTTAACGGGAACAAGTACAGGTAAACCAACTTACCGCGAAGACTTAACACCGTTAGCCCATGAGTGTTACGTCTTGCCAGCATGGTCAGCCGATGGCAATGTGAAGTTTCGATTTGAGCGTTTTAACGCCCTTTCTGATTCCTATTGGTATGCGATGACAAACAATCGAGTTGCTACTTCACGGGAAGATTTACCACTATGGAGACAAGGACAAAAAATTAGTTCATTTCGTCCAAGTAACTTTCCTCAAACTGGAAAACTGCGTTTAATCGATCGCGGTAATTGTTTTCATACATTGATTTTTGGCGATCGCGAGTTACCCGAATATATCCGAGTTGGTAAGTTTATGAGCAAAGTGAGAGTTCGTATTCTCGATGAGTATGCAGTGAACTATTTGCCTGATGGACAGCATTCTTGTCAAGGGCTTTTAAACACAGCAGATTTGCCTCAAAACTTATCTCTCTTGTCCTTTGACTTACTTTCTATTCCGCCTGTCTCGCTAATCAGAAACCTTGTTTTTCAGGGTGCAGCTTGGCGGATGGGTGATTACACAATTCCTGCAAATTCTCACTTTTTGGGAGGGAGTGCTTAAAATGTCTAGCCCCATCACAATTGAACTTGAGCCTAAAAGCATCGCTAGTTGCGAACCTCCCGAAGAGTTAAAATTTTTAGGGCATACTTTGCAGCATCAAGTCGATGTATTTGAGAAGTCCCGCGATCATGACATCATCATGGATCTTGCGCCTACAGGGACAGGTAAAACTAAAGCAGGTTTATCTGTGTTGCTACATAATCGCGATCGCAGTGCTATTTATATTGCACCGACTAACGCCCTTGTAGAGCAGCAAACCGAAGCAGCTAAGCAATTTGTAAAAGATGCAGGGCTGAATCATTTTGTGATCGCCGCATCTGCTAAAGAAGTTCGCGCATGGTCAAACGATCGCGTTGGTTCTCGCCCAGGGGAGAAGATCTATAACTTACTTCGCAACCCTGCGATATTTTTCCCTGAATTAGAAGAATATCGACCGATTCTCTTAGTCACAAACCCTGACTTGTTTTACTATGCGACTTTCTTTGCATACAACCGACTAGATCGGGTTAATATTGCCAGCACTTTTTATAATCAATTTGCCACCGTCATTTTTGATGAGTTCCATCTTTATGATGCTAAGCAACTCGTGAGCTTATTTTTCTATCTTGCCTTTTCTCAAGTATTTGGATTCTTTGAGAATAATAGAAAAGTTGTTTTATTGACTGCTACACCCGATAAAACCTGTGAAGCTGCTTTATCTGAACTTGTAAAACAAAAGGTTAGGATCAAAAAAATTAGCGGGGAATCAATAACCGATCGCATGATTCCATCACAAACATCTGTATGTTTGGGAATCAAGCCTCAAAGCGATCTCGATTCACTTTTAGAGGCAATTGCTAATGAAGTTAAACAACGCTTTGAAAATCATCCCGATCGCAACGGTGCAATCATTCTTGATTCTAAAGATCACATCAATCGTTTAGCCGATCTCCTTCATACAAAAAGACTTGGTAAATACATTGGCAGAATCACAGGCTCCACACCAAAAGGCGATCGCAAATTAGCAGCACAACAGCCAATTATTTTAGCGACTAGCACTGTTGATGTTGGCTTCAACTTTGAGCGTAGTCCCGACCCTGCTCGTCAAAACCTAGATTGGTTAATTTTTACAGCCCGCGATCGCGCTGCTTTTTGGCAAAGAATCGGGCGAGTTGGGCGGGTTTTGGGTAAGTCAGAAACAAATATTCCATCTGAAGCGATCGCTTACTTGCCTGAAACTGCATGGGAACAAGGAATTGCCGATCTTAATTGTGATGGTGGGCGCTCTGCATTGACTGAAAAGCTAGAAGAATTGAAATCCCTTGATAAACCATTTTTACAAATTTATTGGCAGTCTGAAGCATTTCTAGAAATTGCCAAGCCCTTGTTAGTTTTAAGCGATATGATGGAAAAATTGCCTCAAGCAGATTTCATCCCTAAACTTTATGAAACGCTCAAAGTTATTTTAGGAGGTCGTAAGGACTGGAATTATTACAAACATAGAATGAGAGCTTTACAAGGAGCCGAATCTTTATCTCGTTCAAAGCCTGAAGAACTTAAAGGAGATCCCCTTAAATTTTTGGGGCAAGCAAAATATGATTTTGTGAATGCTTTTCTCAAGGCAAGATATCCAGAAGAAGCAGAAGAATTGAGAGCTAAACGTACAAGTCTAAGTGACTATGAAAAGCTTTTCAAAGAAGACCAAGAGGTGTTTGCTGAGCTTAAAGATTTTGCAACTTGCCTCAGTACTAGTTATGCTCCTCTTTTCCAGTTTCGAGAAAGTCTGTTTGAGAACTTAGGAATTAGCGATCCTAAAGGTTTGATTCTGGACTATTCCGAAGAAACAGAACTTGATCCCATTCATTTGCTCAGGCATTACGAATTTATTGCTAGAGGTTCTGAAATTGAGATCACAAAACGAGCTAATCCACCCTATACAATTAGCTTTAGTTGGCGCTTTCACGGATCGAGACAAGATTTTTTAAATACTCAAATCAATAAATTAACTGTTCTCAAAGGCTGTAATATCCAAAGAATGCTTGACGGAGCAATTTTCCCAACACCTTTGTTAAAGTCTCTAGAGAAAGAGTTGCTTTCAGGAGTGATAATTTGCCCTATATCAAGTGCTAGTGCTTATTTCACCCTAAGGAAGATGAGAATTACAGCTTATCCTATTACGGTTAAAGGCAATGATTTTGAGAAAGAATATGCCTTTCTACCAGCCCTATCAGGGATTCTAACTGCTGCAATGGCTGGTATTAAAATCCGCTTAATGGATGAAGAAAACTTTTGGATTGCTTAATTGGAGGCATAACCAATGATTGCTAGACAACCAGAACTAACCTACTCAGAATATCTCGCCTACGAACAAAGTCGCCCCACTAAGCATGAGTTTCTAAATGGACAAATCTTTACAATAGCTGAGGAAGATGAAAATCATAATTTAATTGTTGGCAATCTAGTCGGTTGTATCCTCCCACATTTGCGCGGTACTGGCTCTCGGTTGTTAGCTCTAGCCATGAAACTCACGATCGCCTCTGCAAATAACGCAACTTATTATCCTGACGTGATGGTAGTTTGCGATCGCACCGATAGCGATCCCTATGTTAAACAGAAACCTTGTCTTTTAATCGAGGTTCTATCACCTTCTACAGCCATGCTAGATCGGCGAGAAAAGCTTTTCAACTATCAGAAATTGGAATCTTTGCAAGAATATGTCTTAGTTTCCCAATCTGAAATCAAGGTAGAGCTTTATCGCCGCGATCCTGAAGGTTGGTTAGTCCAATCCTTAAGTATGGGCGAAAGCTTACAATTGCAATCGATTGATTTAGCGATCGCCCTTGCAGATATTTATGAGGATATCGAGTTATGAAAAAATGAATGAAATCATTTGAGCGATCGCAACTGCTCAATTAAGCCCCAAAGCCCTTTTGATTTTTCTTAGACTTGATTGGTTTCAGTGGTTTACCACTATTAGCGATCGCTAATCTCGTATTTCTCTTTTTCTGATATTCCTTGATTCTGGTTGCCAAAGGATGACTCGAATCGAGTCTGAGATGAGTAAGAGACATTACAAATGCACCAACATTTTTATCGTCTTTTGAAGCTTCTCCAGCCTTGGTAATTAAGGTGCACAGGATACCTCCCATATCACTGGAGTAGAACAATTTATCGATTTCATACACCTGATCTGGATCTGAAACGTTAACACCCTGTTCTTTGAGTCCTTGAAATCCTCTCTCTGTAATCCGAACATTTATGGGAAGGCTAGATTCCATATCTACATAAAGTTGACGGGCTAGAACTGGATCGTCAATGGTCGATATCGCAAACATTCTCTCGGTTTGTGCATCCATATTTTTTGGTGATTGGTAATAGGTGATTGGTAACTATAGCAAAGAAAGGGATAGTTAGGACAATTGACAGAAGGCTTGCTGTACGGCATCCCATAAACTTTCACATTGTCCAATAATCACACTGACATGATGTTTTAACCTTGCCCAAAATTTCTCAATCT